>NZ_LGYY01000249.1:0-12978 GCF_001308045.1 Shewanella sp. Sh95 | reverse complement strand
AATGCACGGCAATTTAAGCTGGATGGTAAACGGGAAAGGGCATATCCACGAGTCCTTAAAATGAGCAAAAACAAGTTTCCGGTTAGACCAAAGAAAAATGCCGTTCACTCTTAAGTGAACGGCATTAGCCAATGGCCTCTTTTTTATTGTCTAAGTATGACTAAATTCAAACAAAGCATAATGAGATTGCAGCTTATATGCTATTGTTACTGGCCACTTACATTTTACTCATCTATTATTAACTGTTAGCAATGGTTTTATCGTAAGATTAAGATTTAAAAGGGTAAATAGCTGAAAAGCATGTCAAAAATATGACTAAATTCGAACGATTGACACATCAAGGATTTCAACGAGGCTTCTCACTAATAGAAGTGCTTGTTGCATTAGTGATCTTAGTGATTGGCCTGATCGGTATTTTTAATTTACACATAGTGGCTAAGCGCGGCAGCTTTGAATCTTTTCAGCAGACACAAGCTTCTTACTATGCCAACGATATTATTAACCGTATGAAGCTTAATCGAACGCAATTAGCCAATTATAGCGGAGAATATACTGGAACGCTGGCTAAGCCGGCTAAAGAGTGTGATGTTGCTGTTGGCGCAGTCAGTTTATGTTCTCCAGCTGAAACTGAAGCTTGGGACCTTTATCAATGGGAACAGAGTTTCATGGGCGCTGCGGAAATCGTTGATGGCCAAAATGTCGGTGGATTAGATACTCCAACAGCTTGTATAGCCATTGATGGAACGACGGTGACTGTTGCCGTGGCGTGGAGAGGTATTCGTGAGGGCGCCGGCACAACATACACAGGGAATGAATGTGGTGAAGATCTTGGCACTCGTCGACGTATTTTTGTCGTATCAACAGTGATTATTTAGGCGAGCAGACAAAATGACGAATTTTCAAAAGGGAATGTCGTTAGTGGAGTTAATGGTTTCGATGCTGATCGGGCTATTTCTTACGCTAGGGCTGTTCGCTATGTTTAGTATGTCATCTTCAAATGTGGTAACGACTAGTCAATTCAACCAATTACAAGAAAATGGCAGGATTGCATTGGCGCTGATGGAAAGAGATATTACCCAACTCGGCTTTATGGGTGATATCACTGGAACCGATTTTGTACTTGGCACCAATATGACATTAAGAGATGGCATCGCGAATGATTGTATTGGGGCTGGGATAAATAATGGCACATTGCCCAATAATGAACCTGCACACTTTAGAAGACTGTGGGGATATGAAGCAGGTAAAAGTGCTGTGGAGTTAACGTGCTTAAATGGTGTTAATGCAAATACGGATGTGATCCAAATAAAAAGGCTGATCGGGCCTCCAGTTACAAATCCCAACGGAGAGCGCTATTACATGGCAGCAAATTCTAGTCAAGCGGTGTTATTTAAAGGGGGTAATCCTCCGAATCCTGCGCTTGAAAATGCACGATTTTGGGAATATCAACATCATATTTATTTTATTAAGAATGATGGTTTAGTACCGGTGTTAAGACGTAAAACGTTAACAAAAAACAATGGTATGAACAATGAAGAACAATTAGTCGAAGGCATAGAAAATATGCGTATTCTCTATGGTTTTGATAATGATGGCGATGATACCGCTGATAGTTTTATGCCTGCTGAAAATGTTACACCTTTAATGTGGGATAACGAATTATTTCAGCGTTTAGTTGCTGTTAGAGTTTATTTATTAGTTAGAGCAATCGATGAAGATAAAAGCTATACAAATGATACGACTTACACTTTAGGTGACAAGGAAATCAAAGGATTAAATGACCACTTTAGACGAAAAGTGGTTTCAACCACTATGGTGCTTGCCAATCCTGTGTTAATTCGCAATTAGAGGACGAATAGATGAGAAAGCAGAAAGGGATAGTATTATTTTTCGCACTCATTGTACTGCTTTTAATGACAATAATAGGTGTCGCCTTAGCCGTCAATTCAACCCAAGCCATACGTATGTCTGGAGCCGGAGCTGAGCGGATTGAAGCTAAATCAATTGCTGATGGTGGGCTACAGCAAGTGATACTAAAATATGAAGGCATGCTATTGGCGAATCTAAATGTTGCTACTACGGAAAAACTTTTTAATGGTGTACAGCAACTTACCCCATACCCCCTTACAGGAGTTAGAAATGTAGCCTGTCAGCGAACAGCAAACGCAACTGGGGCTAATTTAGTGAATTGTCGCCGAGTGGAAATTAGTAGTACAAGAACATTTGGTCGAGATGACTTAGGTCAACTAACCGTTGTATCAGGTGTAGAGCAGCAAGTCTTGCCTTAATAGGATTAATATCATGTTAAACAAATTGCTCATTGGAATATTTATAGTTATCACTTTTTCAGCAGGCTTGACGTTTGCTGATGATACTGAACTCTATTTGGTGGATTCAACAGTTAGAACAGGCAAACGCCCGCAGGTACTCTTTATTTTTGATAATTCTGGCAGTATGTCCACCGTGGAAGAAAATGCTGTAACTTCTTATTGCTCTGAGGCAGATAAAAATGCAGGAGTTTGTACTTATCCTGATGGATTTGGAACTTTTTTGGAGAATTACTCAGGTTATATTAACGACAAGGGAACCTACTGGAATGCAGGGGGAATTGATAATACTAGTAATATGCCTACTCCCGATAAGCCTAATGATGGGAGACGATTTTATAAAGATAATAATAACTGCAATACAGCTGCAAAGGCTTTAGTTTCTAAAGGACGTTATACTGGTTATTTAAGAGAGTTTAGTAGCAACAGAAATACATGGAATAATCTTGCTGATAATAATGGTTTTAATCAAAATGATATTGTTGATTGCTATGAAGATATTTTAAATGCTGATCCTGTTAATCCGGGTAAATTGAAAGGTAACTCTTTTGCAAATGGTTATCCCATAAACAATAAATCGATGTATACAACCAGCGCTACCGAAACCGACCGCTTAAATAGTTTAAAAAACACTCAGTTTGGCTCAGGGCAACCAGTGACGCTTTATACTGCTCATTATCTAGTCTGGCACAAATGGGTTACGACAACTAAAGAAGGACAAGAGAGTGGTGGTGTTGGTACTCGTCTTGATGTTGCCAAGAAAGCATTAATTTCTGCTTTAGACTCACTTGCTGTACCAATTGATGCTAGTCTGGCTGTATTTAATCTTAATTTTCCTGATGAATCTAATGCTGATGGTGGCCGAGTTGTTTATGACTTGGCTGAAATGAATTCAGTGAATAAAACAAGTTTAACCAATTTAATCAAAGGTATGCCGGCGCAAACAAATACGCCATTATGTGAAACTCTTTATGAGGCTTACATGTACTTTAGTGGTGGTCCAGTAACCTTTGGAAATAAAGATACTGATTATAAGTCTTTAAATTATAAAAAAAATACCCCGCCAAGCATTCTAATGACAGGAAATTATTCAACTCCTTTTAAAAAATGTCCTGATACAGCTTATGTTATTTATATTACTGATGGTGCACCAACAGTTGATAAGTCAGCTGATTTACTAATTAAAAATTTAACTTCGACAGCTAAAAATAAAGATGCTGATTATACTATATTTAACTTTAAAAATCCTCAGAATGAAAATGATACTAGTTACATGCCGGCTTTAGCTGCCTATATGTACAACAATGATGTAGTTATCGGAAATAAAGATTCTATGGGAGTTGATAACAAACAAAATATTCGTATTTTTACTATTGGTTTTTCGGACGGTGCTGATGCGGCAGCAGATTTATTGGAAGAAACAGCTTTTAGAGGTGGAAATCCGCGCAATAGTGATGGTATTTCTAAAGGATACTATGTCGCAAAAAATGGTCTTGATTTAGTAACGGCTTTGGACGATGCGTTAAAATCAATTTTAACGATTGACTCTACGTTTACATCTCCAAGTATTGCCAGTAATAATTTTGATAAAACTCAAACCTATAATGCCGCATATTATGCTATGTTTCTGCCTGGAAATGGTCCGCGTTGGAGTGGTAACCTTAAAAAGCTAAAGGTGAACTCAGCAGGGGAGATTGTCGGTCCTGGCGGTAGCGCTAATGCTATTGATACAAATGGTAACATTTCTATTGATACATGTACCTATTGGAATGCTTGTTCCGGTGTAAACGATGGAAATAAGGTGCTGTCTGGTGGGGTATTACCGACATTAAGAAGCCAGCTTAAAAATCGCAAAATTTATACTAATAGCGGTACCAATCTAGTGAATTTGGCAACGTCTTCCTTCGTTTCTAGCTATTCACAAACTGATTTGGATTGGTTGTATGGTGTGGATGTCGATGATGATGATAATGACGATAGCACTTCAGATCCTAGGGAGGATATGATGGGCGATCCTCTGCACTCTAAACCTTTAGCAATTAATTTTGGATCTGCTACCACTATGGATGTGAGGATTATTCTTAGTACTAACCAAGGTTTAGTGCATATGTTTAAGGACTCCGATTTGGGTAGTGCAGATTATTCTGTGGGTTCAGTTTCTGAATCCTGGGCATTTATCCCTAATGAGCTTTGGGGCAATATTCCTAAACTAAGAAATAATCCTGCAACGGGTGTGCATTCTGTTTATGGGATGGATTTATCCCCAGTGGCTTACACAAAAACAGATAGTACGGGCAAAGTAAAAGATGCTTGGCTTTACTTAGGTATGCGTAGTGGTGGTACATCTTATTATGCTTTAGATATTTCAAAACCAGATTCACCAACATTTAAATGGATGATTAATTCTGATTCAACTGGCTTTGAAGATTTGGGCCAAACTTGGTCAGAGCCTGTTGTTACATTTTTAAAAGGAATTAGTGATCCTGTATTAATTTTTGGTGGAGGTATGGCATCGGCTCAAGGTTCTGGACAAGCGGTTTATATCGTAAATGCAAAGGATGGCACGCTTATCACAAAATTTACCGATACAGGTATGGGGAGTGTTGTTGCTAAAGTTGCTATACTCGATAGTGATAATGATGGTAATACTGACCGCATATACTCTAGTGATATTTCAGGCAATGTTTGGCGTATGGATTTATTTGGCACAGACAAGGATAAGTGGACAGTATTTAAGTTCGCATCCATTGCCGGGCCTGCACCGGATAATCGTATGTTTTTTGCGGGTCCAGTGGTTGCTCAGACTGAATTTAATAATGTGCATTCAGATGGCGCAACTTTAAGTTATCAAAAAATTCCTTATGATGCTGTGACGATTGGTTCGGGTAATCGTGATAACCCACTAGGCTTAAGTATTAAAGATAAATTTTATGTATTCCAAGACCGTAACGTTGTAACGCAAAATTTTACTACAAAGCCTGTAACATTGACTTCTATGGATCTTTATGATGTCACCAATTCAGCTCCTAGTGATAAAGATGGTGATATTGCATTTGGAAAAATGAAAGGCTGGCAGTACAGCTTTACAGCTATTGGAGAAAAGAGTTTATCAGCATCACTAATTTTTAATGGTAAAGTCTATTTTACCTCTTTTGTACCGCCAACTAATCAATCAGTTGATTTGGATTCAGGTGTGTGTGGTTTTTCAGGGCAAGGTAGGTTGTACGTGTTCGATTTGCATAAGGGGACTCGTTCTTATAGCCAAGTTTATTACGAGGTAGGTGAGCGGGTACCTGATACCCCCCAAATAGTTATTCCTAAGCCTAAAGATGGAGAAAAAGCTGAAGCGTATATTATTGGTGTAGGAAAAGGGGAGTGTGAGAATGGCGAATGCAAAGGAACCATTGGATTGGGTGGTGGTTTAAATACCAATAAAATTTATTACCATATAAATGAATAAGTAAATATGAAGATTAAAGATAAAGGATTTACATTAATTGAAGTGATGATTGTTGTTGTCATTATTGGCATTTTATCGGCAATTGCATATCCTTCTTATACTCGATACGTTGCGCAAAGTACGAGAGCTGAAGGATTGTCGGCGTTGATGAGATTAGCTAATTTACAAGAACAGTATTACTTAGATAATCGTAAGTATGCTACTGATTTAACTAAGCTGATAGGCGCAGATCCCTATATTACTGAACATGGTAATTATTCTGTGACATCAAGTGGTACAACATCATTTACGCTAAAAGCAGTCGCTCAAGGGATACAGGCAAGTCGTGATTCTTCCTGTGCTCCTTTGACCTTAACAGATACAGGGGCTAAAGGTCCAAGTGCGGAGTGTTGGAAATGAAACGAGTCATTCTCTCCACGATTTTGGTGTTGATATCGAGCAAAGTTTGGGCTGTTACTGGAAATCCTCAAGTCGAACAGGATTTCAAATGTTATGTAACGTTTAATAATAATGCTGAAATTGCTTTTTATCGTTGGAAGATGAGTGAAATGCCGTTACGAATGGCTAGCCTTGTAGGCACTCTTCGTCATCACTCAAATGATGGTAAAAAGTCATACATCAATGCAGTTGAAGAATGCGTTGAACTTAATGCTTCTTTCAACAGCCTTAAGGCTCAAGAATTGGATAAGTTGACACCTAGATAAACACTTTTAGTGATTCATTTTAAGCTTAATAAAAACTTAGCGCCAAAACGATGTTTTTAAACTCAGTATTAAAAATGCCAAATCGTTTCATTTGATTTGGCATTTTTGAAATTTAATATAGTGATAATTTGTAAGTGGATGCTCAGTCAGTTATAAGCAACTTTGGTTATCACTTCCCTCTTTAATTAATCCTGATGTACTAATTTTTATGCTTTTAGAACCATCACTTTCTCCACTTGGGCAATATATAATAGATGTTTCAGTAGATACTAGGCCATCAGAAGTAAAGTTCACGGTTTTATCTGTCGGGCCAGTTAGTGAAATCGTATCTTTAGAGTTAAATCCATCTATTACCTTTAGGACTTTTTTTGAACCATTTTTTTCAATATACACACTAAACCCCTTACTCCAGTCATTACCACAGGGGGAGGCTGCATAGGGGCATACTGTGACTGTAGAACCGTAATTCACCGCTTGATTTCGCGCAAAGGCAAAAAGGTCATTAATTTTTTGTATTTCATTTGCGCTACGAGTCGCTTCATACATTGCTGTAAAAGAGGGGACGCCAATAGAAAGAAGTAAAGCCGCAATTGCGATGGTGACCATTAGTTCAACTAAAGTAAAACCTTTTGAGAGAGTAAACATTGAATAATCCTCGCGTTAACTCGGTTAAGTATATGCGAGAGAGCCTACAAGATCAGTAACTATCTAAGATATTCAATATAACCAATAAGTTGTTTTACAGTGTCGTTTATAATTAGCACAGCCAATACACAAGGTTTAAATGGTTTTAGTTATGTACGAGTAATTTATATTCAGTATAGAGAAAGCTGATGCTCTGCATCTCAATACTGTGGCAGTGCATTAACAACTTAGCTGCATTCAATGGGTCGTGTACTAGCATATTTATCAATATGCATTTATTTACAGTCAATATTTTTTGCGGTAGATAAGCGAACTCGTCCCGCTTGATTGACCACTATTGCTTTAGAATTTTTGTTATCTATTGTTCGTGGGCAATATTTAAAGGTTCCGTTACTGCCTGATGCAAGCCCATCTGGCTGAAATCTTACAGAGCTACGGTTGTACTTTATAAAATCTTTGCTATCGAACTCATCAATAGTCATTATCACTTTATCATTTAAATCAAGTGTTTCAGCTGCACCTGAGTCAGTAAAAACTGAGATACCTTGCTGCCAGTTATCAGTGCAGTGTCCATTAACGAGAGGACAAGCAGTTACCCTATATCCGTAGTTTATTGCGGTGTTACGTGCAAATGCGAATGTTTGTTGAACAGTTTTTATATTCGAATCTGCTCTAAAATGGTCAGTTATGTCAGTATACGATGGAGCCCCAATCGTAAGGAGAAGTGTTGATATGGATAAAGTGGTGAATAGTTCTATCAGGCTAAAACCATTTTGATGGGTTTTCATAACAGTTCCTTTGTCATAAGTGTCCCGCGTCCAGCAGGGGTTTAAACATCAACAGCTAACTCCAAGTATAACTGTCAGGCTAGGATCTGCGATGTAATTTTTAGATTTTTATGTGCTAAGAACCGTTTTATAGAAACTGTGTTTTATGAGTAAAGCGATGCCAATGCTTCAATAATGCCTTAACCACGTGTAAGCTAGTGTTATTCTGTTTGATTATCTGTAAGCAAGTGCTGAGGAATGTTTGATGAAGAAAGTTGAAGCCATTATTAAGCCTTTTAAATTAGATGATGTGCGCGAGTCACTTGCTGAGATTGGGATCACGGGAATGACTGTGCTCGAAGTCAAAGGTTTCGGTCGTCAGAAAGGACATACGGAGCTTTATCGTGGTGCTGAGTATATGGTTGATTTTTTGCCAAAAGTAAAAATTGAGCTTGTGATCCAAGATGATCTCGTTGATCAAGCTATAGATGTGATTGTTGAAACTGCACGTACTGGTAAGATTGGTGATGGCAAAATATTTGTGACAGATGTTGAGCGGGTTATCCGGATTCGAACTGGGGAAGAAAACGAAGAAGCGGTTTAAATCTATTCTTTTAAAATTAGGGCCTGAGGGCCCTTTTTTGTTGCCTAAATTTTATCACGTAGCTCATTAAGTCGTTCGATTTCTGAAATATCTTTAATGTAAAATGGTCTGCTTAGTTAGACTAAAGTAGTTATCTCTTATCTGTTCCATGGTATAACTTAGCCACTTAAATGAGCTTGTGAGGTTGTTATTTTGGCTACGAAACGAATCGTTATTGTGGGCGGTGGAGCTGCAGGTTTAGCGCTGGCCTCAAAATTAGGCCGTAAGTTGGGCGGTGGTGATGTCGTCGATGTCTGCTTAATTGATAAAAGCCCTATTCATATCTGGAAGCCAAAATTACACGAAGTTGCTGTGGGGGTTATCGATCAGTCGATTGAGGGATTACTTTACAGAGATCATGGCCTTAAAAATGGATATCGTTATATTCGTGGTGAAATTGAGCAGTGTGAACCAGATGCAAAGACTATTCAGCTTGCTGCTGTATATAGTGATTCAGGAGAATTATTGCTTGAACCTCGTCAGATTGAATATGATTATTTAGTTCTGGCCTTAGGTGGAGTATCCAATAGCTTTAATACCCTAGGAGCGGAGCAACATTGTATTTTTCTCGATAGTTTAGATAACGCTAACTTATTTCATCAAAAGCTCTTGGATGCCTTGTTACAACTCAATGAAACACAAGAGAAAGTCAGTATAGGCATTGTTGGTGCAGGCGCAACAGGCGTTGAGTTAGCCGCTGAACTTCATCATGTGATTGAATCAGTTAAAGAATATGGTTACCTTAATATCTCAAAACATCATCTTGATGTGCATCTTATTGAAGCCTCTCCCAAAATTCTTCCTCAACTGCCAGAGCGTGTAAGTGCTAGAGCCCAAGCTGTACTTGATAAAATCGGTATTCGTTTACACATCGGGGTGCAGGTAAAGGAAGTGACGCGTGACGGCTTCATCACTCAAGATGGTGATGTGATTGAGGCGGGCCTAAAGGTTTGGGCGGCTGGCGTTAAAGGTCCAAAAGCCTTCCGAAATTTTTCTAAACTGCCTATTACGCCGCGAAACCAAGTCGAAGTTGATGCTTGTATGCGGGTGAAAGGCCATCAAGATATTTATGCCATTGGGGATTGCGCGCTATTAATTCTGGAGTCTGGTCAACCTGTTCCGCCACGCGCTCAAGCCGCTGCTCAGATGGCAGATACGCTATATGAGAATATTGTGAACCGGCTACAAAATAAGGCTGAAAAGGCTTTTGTCTATAAAGATTATGGTTCCTTAGTTTCATTAAGCCGCTTTTCGGCCGTGGGTAATTTAATGGGGAATCTGCGCTCTGGTACTTTCTTCGTTGAAGGCCATATCGCAAGGCTGATGTACATCTCTTTATATCAGAGGCATTTAGCGAGCCTATATGGTTGGTTCTCTGCGATTATTTATCGCATCGCACAAAAGCTGCTCAAGTGGCAAAGACCAAAGCTGAAATTACACTAACGGTATAAACACGAGTGAGCTATGATCTCTCGTGTTTTTAGTATGGCATTTTTCGATATTGGATTTGATATTACTGCTACTAGAGAATCCGTTTACGTACTACGACGACAATGCGCCACTTTTGTATCACGCACTACTAATATAAGTCTAAAACGTCAATATATCCTAGTGTTTAGGTGAGGCAGAAGAATCGCGGATAACCGGCTCTGGGGTAAATGTTTTTGCAAATTTAGCATCTAGCTCACGACGTTTATCGATTAACAGTTCTGTCGCAACTTGGGCAATTTCAGAATTGGGTTGATGAACTGTGGTAAGCTTCGGCCAAGTTTGGCGTGAAAATGGGCTATCTTCGAATCCTACAATCGACAAGTCACCAGGAATATCAAGCCCTGCTAAACGTGCGGCAAAAAGTGCTCCTGCTGCAATTTCGTCGTTACAAGCAACAATCGCAGTAGGACGATTTTTAAGTTTAATCAGGATATTTGCGCCTTCGACCCCCGATTCAAATGAGTATTTCCCTTCAATTATGTAATCCTCATTCAGAATTAGATGGTTTTTTGTTAATGCTTGTTTATAGCCAAGTAATCGTTCTTTCGTGGATTCGTGGTGCAAATCACCACTTATAAAAGCGATATTTTTATGGCCCAAATCAATCAAATGCTGGGTTATTTCAACCGCCCCCGACTTGTCATTCACTAAAATGGTGAGCCCATCTGGCTCTTTAACTCCTTCCCCTGCAATAATGCGGACATAATTTGCATCGATCTCGTTGAGAGATTTCAGTACTTTTGGATCTTCTGAAAGTGGCGGTGTTAACACTAAACCTGCGAGCCTCGAATGTTTAACAAGCTGAGTCAGCTCATCACAAATTGTGTCAGATTTAGCATTACAAGGGTGGATAACAAGCTCGTAGCCTTTATCTTTACATGCCGATAAAATCCCATTTTGCATATCAATAATGTAATACGCGTTAGGATTATCATAAATAAAACCAATAGCATAGGATTTTGTCCCTGCCAGATTTCTTGCGGCAAGATTGGGCTGATAATTTAATGCTTTAATGGCCTCGTTCACTTTATCAATCGTGGCTTGTTTCACCGATGGCTCATTATTGGTTACGCGGGAAACTGTCTTGATTGACACTCCAGCATATTTAGCGACGTCGTTGATAGTGACTTTCATTGATCTAAAAACTCTTTATTCGAATTTGCGAAGGGCTAGCAGATTGATGAACCTCAATCCTTTAAGCGTAATTTACAAGCCGACAGCGTTGTCAGTTAACTTTTTATTATGTTGCTTATAGTGCGAGCATTTATGCCGTATAGCAATGCTCATTTGTTACAAACTGCGGCATTTTTCAACTGTTAACACTCCGTTATAAGTTGTAATTTTACATCAAATTATTTAAGTGATTATTTTTGCTTAAATATATTCAGATTCTATCCTGCCAAAGTCAGTGTTATGACTTTTTTTTTCGTCCAGAGTTATTTTGTTGTGGCAAGGCTGTTAATTATTGTGTAATGTTTGCTCTAGACATGACAGCGTTGTCATTCCATCGGAATGGTTATGAATACTAAAACGATAATAAAGTTATGGAAGGGAAACGAGATGCGACCATCATCCTTTAAGAAAAGTGTACTAGCTACAAACATTGCTATCCTCCTCGGCAGCGCGGTTTCAATCAGTGCTGTCGCTGCAGAAGCGGCTGCAACTGCTGCCGCTCCTGAAAATATTGAAAAAATTGAAGTGCGTGGTATGAGAGCTTCAATGAAAGCTTCTGTTAACGACAAACGTTTTTCTGACGCTGTTGTTGATGCTGTGACCGCTGAAGATATTGGTAAATTTCCTGACGGTGACGTGGGGGAGTCTTTAGGCCGTATTCCTGGTGTTGCGGTAAACCGTCAGTTTGGCCAAGGTCAACAAGTTTCTATTCGAGGTGCTTCTAGCCAACTTACTAGCACATTATTAAATGGGCATTCTGTCGCCTCAACAGGATGGTTTGATCAACAAGCCATTGATCGCAGTTTTAATTACAGCTTACTTCCTCCCGAATTAGTTGGTGGTATAGAGGTCAAGAAATCTTCTCAGGCTGATGTTGCAGAGGGCGGTATTGGCGGCACAGTGTTAGTTAAGACTCGTAAGCCGCTTGATTTAGAAGCTAATTCTGTATTTTTAAGTGCAAAAGGTGATTACGGTACTGTTTCTGAAGCGACAGATCCGCAGACCTCAGGTTTATATAGCTGGAAAACTGAAGACGAAAAATTTGGCTTTTTAGTGGCTGGCTCGTTAGATAAAACTGAATACCAACGTAATGGTATTGAGTCGTTACTTGGTTGGGGGGAAATTGTTCCAACAACTTTCCAACAAGACCGTGAACGCACAGCTGTTAATGCTGCTTTCCAATACAGACCAACTGATAGCCTTGAGTTCGGTCTAAATGTTATGAGTTTGCAGCTTGATGCAAACAATGCCAATACGTCAATTTTCTTATTCCCGACCCAACAGGGTGAAAACAAGTGTCTTAAGAAAAATGCCGCAGGTGTTTGTACTTTAGTTGAGCATACCGATAAAGGTGGTTTTGCATGGGCACAAACTTGGGCTCGTAAGGCAAGCATGTCCTCTGATACAGTGGACCTCGATTTTGCATATCAAGCTGATGCCTATAAGTTAGAAGGCCGTATCGGTAAGACTAAAGCTGAGGGTGGTACCGATTTGACATCCAACTATGGTCAGTCAATTGGTAAAGCGGCAGATTTTGCGGGTATTTACGATGCAACTGGTGATGTTATCAAAATTGACATCGCTAATAATGCTTTCGATGCCAGTGATTTTAATGGCAAGTTGGAAACTGCGGGTTGGGCACTGAAGAATCCCCTGATGATTTACAAATAAATCATCAAATTAGGGTGGAAGCGCATCTTGTTGCATGATCAAATGGTTTCGCTAAAAACTACACTTGGACAACAAGATGCGCGAAGCCAATATCCTA
>NZ_LGYY01000001.1:0-13251 GCF_001308045.1 Shewanella sp. Sh95 | reverse complement strand
TAGGATATTGGCTTCGCGCATCTTGTTGTCCAAGTGTAGTTTTTAGCGAAACCATTTGATCATGCAACAAGATGCGCTTCCACCCTAATTTGATGATTTATTTGTAAATCATCAGGGGATTCTTCAGTGCAACGCCGGATATGGGCAATATAGAACATCATAAATAACCATATAACAGTGCGTAGCAGTTCAAGATTGAGCTCATAATAATTAATCTCAGCTTTGAGAGGTTTGCCATATAGCATGGCGAACGAAAAGCTCATACTAATCATAAGAATGAAGAACTGCCAAATGTATCGAGTCATTTGAATATTCGTATCAGTTCAGGATGTTAGGTCAAGTATAGTATGGCGATAGTTTTGTGCATCAGATTAGCTATCGCCATGAATTATCAATATATTGCTGATATAATCTGTCATTATTTAAGCTTGATAAATTGAGTACGTGAGTGGATACAAATCAACAAGATGAACATTGGATGCGGATCGCGATGGCCATGGCCGAGAAGGCCGAGGCTGAAGGCGAGGTGCCTGTGGGGGCGGTGTTAGTAAAGGATGGCCAGCAAATTGCGGCTGGGTATAACTTGTCTATCAGTCAGCATGATCCTTGTGCCCATGCTGAGATCCTCTGTTTGCGCGCCGCTGGGCAAACCGTTGAAAACTATCGGCTCCTTGATGCGACCTTATATGTGACCCTTGAGCCTTGTGCCATGTGTGCAGGCGCTATGGTGCATAGCCGTATTGCTAGAGTAGTATTTGGGGCTCGGGATGAAAAGACTGGCGCTGCGGGAACTGTGCTTAATCTCTTGCAACATCCCGTTTTTAATCATCAAGTTGAGGTAACATCTGGCGTGTTGGCGCAGGATTGTGCCGACCAATTGAGCCGCTTTTTTAAACGTCGTCGGGAGGAAAAGAAGGCTTTAAAACAGGCTCAAAAGGCGCAGCAGGAGAGGATTTCTTAAGGACTAAATTGAGTTATTGTTTTGATTTAGTCTTGCGCTTGCAGAAAGGTAAAAAATAGTTTGTGACGATTCAGCACTCGGCGATGACGAATTTTAAGTAAAGTACGACGGCGAGACGCATTGTTATTGATGGTTTTTCTTCTCATATAGACCCCATTTCAATCTTGTTATTGTTTAAGTTAAGGCTACTTTGCTTGGGTTACCATTTTGGTTGAGAGACAATGGTTAACGCTGCAATCATTTTTGTCTTTATTTGTCATTACGACAGTATCAGTAGAGATCTCAGGCGGCAATCCCCCCAGGATGCATCTGCTCTATAAAGCAGCATTTTTACCTCAAAGTGGCTTCACTTTAGCGTGTATTCACTTAATCTAAGATTAAAAGCTAAGGCTTATTCTGTTGGCGTTTCAACACTGTGGCGTAACTCAAACTATTTGGCAGATATTTGTTGGGCTACTTTGGCTTATCAGGGCTTAAGGTGCCAGATACTGGTGCGGGTGTATCTTCTGAAGCGAGATCGCTGGGTTCGACGTCATCACTATTTTGCTGTTGAGACTGATTATCGACCCAGACTAAGGTGTCGTAGTAGCGACGAATGCTATCCACATAATGCACGGCTTCGCTACCACGGGCATAGCCATAGCGGGTCTTTTGGTAGTATTTGCGCTTTTGCAGCAGTGGTAACACCTTTTTAAGATCTCGCCACGCGTTGGGATTTAACTCCATAGATTCAGCAAGTTTACGTGCGTCTTCCACATGGGCATAACCGATATTGTAAGATGCCAGTGCAAACCACATGCGTTGACTCTCGGGAATCGACTCGGGTAAACGGTTGATCATATCCCGTAAATAGGCGGCGCCGCCGCGGATACTTTCTTCCGCATCGAGTCGGTTGGTGATGCCAATTTCTTTGGCGGTCGGTTGTGTCAACATCATCATACCGCGCACACCCGTCGGTGAGCGGGCATTGGGATTCCAATGGGACTCTTGATAACTGGTTGCTGCTAATTTTCGCCAATCTAAGTCACCGGCGTGGGTTTCAAATAACTGGCGGTAGCGTGGTAACACGGTTTCGATGGCGCGAAGGAAAGCGCGGGTGTCGATATAATCGAAACGTTTAACATGGCCAAAATATTTTTCGTTTAGGTGATCGAGTGTGCCTGCTAATTTTTCTTGGTGCCAAAATGCTAGCAGTTGACTCATCAAACCATCGCTATGATTGGCGGGTAATAACCAGACTACGTCGAGCTTCTCTTCAAGTACTAATCCTGCGCGGAGATCGGGTAAGTAGCGGCGGTTTATTTGTACGCTACTGGAGTCGGCTATGGTGTAGTCAATTTCTTTATTGGCGATCATTGCCAGCAGTTCTTCGCTGTCTTTATCTGTCACTTGATCCCATACCAGCGTCGGATGGCGTTTCTGCAATTGAGTCAAGGTTTCGACAAATGCTGAGTCGGCAATAACAGTAATTTTACCTTTTAAATCAGTAATATCTTTTGGGGTAGGCATACCTTCACGGTAAACCAATACTTGATTAACCCGATAAAGAGGCGGGCCTAAACGGAATTGCTCGCGCCGTGTTGGGGTTTCTGTCATCCCTGCGGCGATGATATCTATCTCGTTTTTTTTCAGTGCTTCATAGAGCTCTACACGACTGGTATAGGGCACCATTTTTAAGGGAACATCGAGGTATTCGGCAAAGAGCACGGCCATATCATAATCGAAACCGCTGTTGCCTTGGCCCGAGGTCATATAAATTTGTGGGCCATAGAGCGTGCCGACTCTTAATTCGGTGAGTTTATGGGGGACGTATTCTGTTTCTTCCACGGTAACTTGCTGACAGGCAGTCAGTAAGAAACCCAAGATAGTCAAGAACAGAAATCGAGCCATTAAGTACACTTTATTAAATAAAATCAAAAAGATGAATAGTAGAAGGTCAGTGAGGTAACTAAGATAAACTAGCTGACGTTGCTGTGATTATATCCGTTTGTCACCGATTACGTAAAAAAATCGTATCGAATGGGGTGCGAACCAAGAAAAAAGGTTTGCTTTTTATCTTATAGGAAACACTGTTTTGCGTAAGGTCACAGGTGATTTGTGACAGACATTTCCCTATAATAGCGCCATCTCTGACCCCTGCAATTATAAATATAAGGTGAATTGACGTGATGGAGATCATCCGCGGAGCCCCAGCACTCTCGACGTTTAGAGTGCAAAAGCTAATGGAGGCCTGCGTAAACGCTGCGCTTCCGGTACGCCAAATCTATGCTGAGTATGTTCATTTAGCGGATTTGAGCGAGTTGCTTGAGACCAATGAGCGCAAGCAACTTGAAAAAATTCTCACCTATGGACCTGCTATCGAAGCCCATACCCCCCAAGGTTCACTCCTGTTTGTTACTCCCCGCCCCGGCACAATTTCCCCATGGTCTTCAAAAGCTACTGATATCGCCCACAATTGTGGTCTAGGTAAGGTAAAGCGTTTGGAACGTGGTGTTGCCTATTATGTGGAGTCAGACACTTTGACTGCCGAGCAGCAACAAACCCTTAAAGGGTTATTGCACGACCGTATGGTTGAAGTGGTTCTGGACGATTTTGCAAAGGCCGATGTGCTGTTTAAACGCACTGAACCGGCGCCTTTCAAGAGTGTGAACGTGTTGGCTGAAGGTCGCCGAGCCCTTGAAGTGGCCAACGTCGAAATGGGTCTGGCGCTTGCTGAAGATGAAATCGATTATTTAGTCGAAAACTTTGTCCGTTTGAACCGCAATCCAAATGATATCGAACTGATGATGTTTGCTCAGGCTAACTCTGAGCACTGCCGTCACAAGATTTTTAACGCAGATTGGACAATTGATGGTGAGGCGCAGCCTAAGTCTCTGTTCAAAATGATTAAAAATACCTTTGAAACCACACCCGACCACGTGTTATCTGCCTATAAAGATAATGCTGCTGTGATGGAAGGTTCGGTTGCGGGACGTTTCTTCCCCGATCCAAACGGTGTTTATAGCTATCACACTGAACCAATGCACGTACTGATGAAAGTGGAAACCCACAACCATCCTACGGCAATCAGTCCATACCCTGGTGCGGCGACGGGTTCAGGTGGTGAGATCCGCGATGAAGGTGCAACCGGTCGTGGCTCTAAACCTAAAGCGGGTTTAACTGGCTTTAGCGTATCGAATTTAAAAATCCCAGGTTTTGTTCAACCCTGGGAAGGTAATTATGGTAAGCCGGATCGCATCGTTAGCGCTCTGGATATTATGACCGAAGGCCCATTAGGCGGCGCCGCGTTTAACAACGAGTTTGGTCGTCCAGCCCTGTTAGGTTACTTCCGTACCTATGAGCAAGAAGTCTCTAGCCACAATGGCGTAGAAGTGCGTGGTTATCATAAGCCTATTATGTTAGCGGGTGGTTTAGGTAATATTCGCGAAGAGCATGTACAAAAAGGCGAAATCACCGTCGGTGCTAAGCTGATCGTACTCGGTGGCCCTGCGATGAACATCGGTCTTGGCGGCGGCGCGGCTTCTTCGATGGCGTCAGGTCAATCGAGCGAAGATTTAGACTTTGCATCAGTACAGCGTGAAAACCCAGAAATGGAACGCCGCTGTCAGGAAGTGATCGACCGCTGCTGGCAGTTAGGCGATAAAAACCCAATCCAATTTATCCACGATGTGGGCGCGGGTGGTTTATCTAACGCTTTCCCTGAGTTAGTGAATGATGGCGGCCGTGGTGGTATCTTCAATCTGCGCAACGTGCCATCGGACGAGCCGGGCATGAGCCCGCTGGAGATCTGGTGTAACGAATCGCAGGAACGTTATGTATTATCAGTTGCCGCGGCAGACTTACCGTTATTTACGGCAATTTGTGAGCGTGAGCGCGCGCCGTTTGCGGTAGTGGGTGAGGCGACACAAGAGAAACATTTAACCCTAGCCGATAGCCATTTTGATAATAATCCCATCGATTTACCACTCGAAGTGTTATTAGGTAAAGCGCCTAAGATGAGCCGCGATGTGGTATCTGCCAAAGCGGTATCACCAGCGCTTAAACAAGACAACATTGATGTTAAAGATGCGGTTAAGCGTGTATTGAGCTTACCGACTGTCGCTGACAAAACCTTCCTTATCACCATTGGCGATCGCACGGTAACGGGTCTAGTGAACCGTGACCAAATGGTTGGCCCATGGCAAGTACCCGTTGCAGATTGCGCGGTAACTGCGGCAAGCTTTGATACCTACGCCGGTGAAGCCATGTCACTGGGTGAACGTACGCCGCTGGCACTGCTCGATTTTGGCGCCTCTGCCCGTATGGCGGTGGCCGAATCGATTATGAACATCGCGGGTGCGGATATTGGTTCGTTCAAACGTATCAAACTGTCGGCTAACTGGATGTCGGCCGCAGGTCACCCTGGCGAAGATGCGGGTCTTTATGAAGCGGTTAAGGCCGTCGGTGAAGAGCTGTGTCCAGAACTTAGCCTGACCATTCCTGTCGGTAAAGACTCCATGTCGATGAAAACCGCATGGCAGCAAGATGGTGTGAATAAAACCGTGACATCACCAATGTCATTGGTTATCACGGCCTTTGGTGTGGTGCAGGATATTCGTAACACCGTGACGCCAGAGCTGCGCAGCGATAAAGGTGAAACCTCTTTATTGCTAGTTGACTTAGGCGCTGGTAAAAATCGTTTAGGTGGTTCTTGTTTAGCACAGGTTTACGGTGAGTTAGGCGATATCGCGCCAGACTTAGACGATGCTGCACTGTTACGTGGTTTCTTCGAAACCATGCAAAAGCTAGTGGCTAATAAGTTAGTGATTGCTTACCACGATCGTAGCGACGGTGGTTTATTCACGACCTTGGTGGAAATGGCCTTTGCGGGTAACACTGGCTTAGACATTGATATAGAAGATCTACAGGGCACTGATTTAGAAATACTCTTTAATGAAGAGCTCGGCGCTGTGCTGCAAGTGAGCCGCGATAACGCTGCCAAAATCGCCGCTCAGTTTGCTATCGCAGGCGTTCCTTGCCATGTGATCGGCACATTAGCCGATGATCAACGCATCACCATTAAAGAGGGTGAGCGTGAAGTGTTCAGTGAAACCCGTGTTGCACTGCGTACCTTATGGTCTGAAACCACTTACCGTATGCAAGCACTGCGTGATAACCCAGCCTGTGCATTAGAAGAATTTAAGCTTAAGCAGGATGAAACTGACTTAGGTTTAACGGTTAAGTTAAGCTTTGACCCAAGTGAAGACGTTGCTGCGCCTTATATCCTTAAAGGTGCTGCACCTAAAATGGCAATCCTGCGTGAGCAGGGCGTAAACTCCCATGTCGAAATGGCTGCTGCGTTTGATCGCGCAGGGTTTGAAAGCCGCGACGTGCATATGTCTGACATTCTGTCAGGCCGCATTAGCCTCGAAGAGTTCCAAGGTCTGGTGGCCTGTGGTGGCTTCTCCTACGGTGACGTATTAGGTGCCGGTGAAGGTTGGGCTAAGTCGATTCTGTTTAACGAGCGTGCTCGCGATGAGTTTTCACGTTTCTTTGAACGTGACTCAAGCTTTGCGCTCGGCGTGTGTAACGGCTGTCAAATGCTGTCAAATCTGAAGGAAATTATTCCTGGTAGCGAGCATTGGCCACGTTTTGTGCGTAACCGTTCAGAGCGTTTTGAAGCACGTTTCAGCTTGGTTGAAGTACAACAAAGTCCGTCATTGTTCTTCCAAGGTATGGCGGGTTCACGCATGCCAATCGCTGTATCCCACGGTGAAGGACATGCTGAGTTTGCTAGTGCACAGGCGCTGGCCTTAGCAGAGGCTTCTGGCACCATTGCGCTGCGTTTTGTGAATGGTAAAGGCGAGATCGCGACTCAATATCCACAAAACCCGAACGGCTCGCCAAACGGGTTAACCGGTATCTGTACTACTGATGGCCGTGTGACCTTGATGATGCCACACCCTGAGCGTGTATTTAGAACGGTTGCGAACTCGTGGCACCCAGATAACTGGGGTGAAGACAGCCCATGGATGCGGATGTTCCGCAATGCGCGAGTCAACTTAGGCTAAGGTTTTTATTGATAAAACTATCACTTAAGTGACTAAAAAGGAGCGAAAATTTTCGCTCCTTTTTTATATATAAAACGCATCTTTTAAAAAAATAATATATTTTAATATGTTAGCTTTGCATGCGTTTATTCTAATGCAGTCAATTTGAAAAATACCGACTTAATCAGCTAAATACCTCTTAATAAGTAGTTCACACAAGTGAAACAAAACCTTATTGCCATTTTTTAACTGCTTTAATGCCAGCCATCTGCGGACAATAAAAATAAAAAGCCCCCAACTCATCGAGAAGGGGGCTCGTTTTGCGCTAACAAAACTTCAAATCAAATCAGTATTATTTCAGAGTAAGCGGTGAACGATTACAGCTCATGCGCTGTATAAAGTTCAACAAAAACACGCTTATAGCTGTTAACCAGACGTTCGAATAAGTTTGTCATATCTCTTTCTCCACACCAAAGTTAGACCTATGTGCGCGGAGTTGGGCTTGTCTGGGACACTTCACCAGTCGTACCAAACCGTCTCCTTAACACAGGAGATATATTAACCAATCTCACAGTCACTCTCAAACGAGAAAAAATACAATTAATCATTAAAAAAACTAATTAATATTAGTTGATTTGTTTTTTTGCTAATCCTTTATGTCTTTTTAACTTATTGTTTATATCAGTTTATTTTGTGTGTTTGCATTTTTTATGATTATTGTTTTATTAGTGTTAATGTTGTTTTTTATTTGTTTTTTGTTGTTTTTGCTGGTTATGGTAGTAATTTGTACTAAAGTGCTTAAAAGTTTATTTTTTAATTCTTTCAATCTTGTTCTCTACTTCATATTTGCTTTTCTGTCAACAGGGTGTCAAAGTGAAGTGTGTGCCCTGCCGCAAAACCCATCTAAACCCCTGAGTTTGATTGATTTGAATCAAAGGCGGGTGGTATAAAATACTCACAAATGAAAGCGATTAAATATCTTAACTATCTGATATTTATATCGATGGGATCATTTGTAGGATTGGGTGGTGAGGTGGAAGTCTCAAAGCCGAGCGATAGTGTGACTAGGGTCTCAGTATGCAAGGAAAAAGGGGATTTTTAGGCCTTGCTGCCTCGATGTAATGAAAAAGATGATATTTAACGGTTTATACTGGCTTCAGCTATAAACACAAAATGAAAACTCACTATCCTACAAAGGCACTTGCTATGAATGGCTCATGTTGTCGTAGCAATTGGACGCACCACGTAAGGAGTCACCGATGATTGTTGAAGAGGTTGTTGAGCTATCGCGGCTACAGTTTGCGCTGACAGCCATGTATCACTTCCTGTTTGTTCCCTTAACCTTGGGGTTGGCATTTTTGCTGGCTATCATGGAATCACTCTATGTGATGACTGATAAACAAATTTATAAAGATATGACTAAGTTCTGGGGTAAGTTGTTTGGTATCAACTTTGCCTTGGGTGTATCAACGGGTTTAGCGATGGAATTCCAGTTTGGTACTAACTGGTCTTACTATTCACACTATGTAGGTGACATCTTTGGTGCACCGCTGGCTATCGAAGGTTTAATGGCATTCTTCTTAGAATCGACCTTCGTAGGTATGTTCTTCTTCGGTTGGGATCGTTTCTCAAAACGTCAACATTTAGCGACAACTTGGTTGGTGGCTTTTGGTTCCAACTTCTCCGCACTGTGGATTCTGGTAGCAAACGGTTGGATGCAAAACCCTGTGGGTAGCGTGTTCAATTACGAAACCATGCGTATGGAAATGACCAGCTTTGCTGATGTTATCTTCAACCCTGTTGCACAGGTGAAGTTTGTCCACACTGTGGCTTCTGGCTATGTAACAGGTGCAATGTTCGTATTAGCGATCAGCTCTTACTACATTCTGAAGAAACGTGACTTACCTTTTGCCCGTCGTTCATTTGCGATTGCCGCCAGCTTTGGTATGGCATCTATCCTGTCTGTTATCGTTCTGGGTGACGAATCAGGTTATAAAGTGGGTGAAGCGCAGCGCGTTAAGTTAGCGGCAATTGAAGCTGAGTGGCATACAGAGCCCGCTCCAGCGGCCTTTACTGCAGTTGGTTTCCCAAATCAAGAAACCATGCACACCGATTTCGCGGTGAAGATCCCTTACGCAATGGGTATCGTGGCAACACGTTCTTTAGATGAAGAAGTGACTGGTCTGCGTGACTTAGTGGCTG
This sequence comes from Shewanella sp. Sh95, assembly GCF_001308045.1. Taxonomy (NCBI): domain Bacteria; kingdom Pseudomonadati; phylum Pseudomonadota; class Gammaproteobacteria; order Alteromonadales; family Shewanellaceae; genus Shewanella; species Shewanella sp. Sh95. The sequence goes on along the minus strand of NZ_LGYY01000001.1, from coordinate 4,059 downwards.
AACACGAAGTGCGTATTCGCAATGGTATGAAAGCCTATGAGATGCTGGTGAAACTGCGCGCTGGTGATAAGTCTCCAGAATTACGTGAAGCATTCGAAGCGGCGAAAGTTGACTTAGGTTACGGCTTACTGCTGAAACGTTACACCGACAACGTAGTGGATGCGACAGAAGAGCAAATCAAAGCGGCTGCGAAGGATTCTATCCCGAACGTGGCACCGATTTTCTGGAGCTTCCGTGTGATGGTTGGCTTAGGTTTTGTGATGTTGATTGTGTTCGCGGCGGCCTTCTGGCAAAGCACACGTCATCAAATCGAAGAGAAAAAATGGGTTCTTAAAGCGGCGCTCTTTAGCTTGCCATTACCTTGGATTGCGATTGAGTGTGGTTGGTTTGTGGCTGAATATGGCCGTCAACCTTGGACCATCTCTGAGGTTCTGCCGACCTTTATTTCTGCTTCGAGTCTAACGACTGGGGATCTGTGGTTCAGTATTATTTCGATTTCACTGTTCTACACTGTGCTGCTGGTGATCGAGATATTCTTGATGCTTAAGTTTGCCCGTCTTGGCCCTAGCAGTTTAAAGACTGGTCGTTATCACTTCGAGAAACTAGAAGCCTAAGCAGAGGATTTCATTATGTTTGATTATGAAATATTGAGAGTTATCTGGTGGGCTCTGATCGGCGTACTGTTCATCGGATTTGCGGTCACTGACGGTTTTGACATGGGCGTGGGTGCACTATTACCGATTATCGGTAAAGACGATACTGAGCGCCGTATTATGGTCAACACTATTGCCCCCCATTGGGACGGTAACCAAGTATGGTTAATCACCGCGGGTGGTGCCTTATTTGCGGCATGGCCTATGGTATATGCAGTATCTTTCTCTGGCTTCTATGTGGCCATGATGTTAGTGCTGTTTGCCTTGTATACCCGTCCAGTTGGATTTGACTATCGCTCTAAGATTGAAAATCCAAAATGGCGTAAATCGTGGGACTGGGCGTTGTTCTGTGGTGGCTTTATTCCACCGCTGATCATCGGTGTGGCCTTCGGTAACTTACTCCAAGGTGTACCATTCAATTTCGATGAGTTCCTGCGTGCGACTTATCACGGTGGTTTATTTGGCCTGTTGAACCCATTCGGTTTACTGGCGGGCTTAGTGAGCGTGAGCATGTTTATGATGCAAGGCGCTGCTTGGCTGCAAATGAAGACCGACGGTGAGCTGCGTGTACGTGCCGCGAATGCGACTCAGCTATGTGCACTGTTAGTGGCAGTATTATTTGCCGCTGCGGGTGTGTGGTTAGCCAATGGTATTGATGGTTATGTTATCACTTCAACCCTTGACCACCATGCATTGTCAAACCCAACGCTGAAAACCGTAGCCGTTGAGTCTGGTGCTTGGTTAGCTAACTACGATAAGTATCCTATTACTATGCTGTTCCCAGTATTAGGTGTGGCATTACCACTGTTAGTGATTGTGGTGAGTCGCTTAAATCGTTCAGGTTTCGCATTCTTATTTAGCTCGCTGACTGTGGCGATGGTGATCTTAACTTGTGGTGCAGCAATGTTCCCATTCGTTATGCCATCTTCATTAGATCCTAACGTGAGCTTAACCATGTGGGATGCGACTGCGAGTGAAATGACATTAACTGTGATGACTTGGGCGGCGATTATCTTCGTTCCAATCGTGTTAAGTTACACTGTATGGACTTACTTCAAGATGTTTGGTCGTTTAAACCGCAAACATATTGAAGATAACAAAGCCTCACTCTATTAGAATTAAGGAGCATCTACTATGTGGTATTTCACGTGGATATTAGGGGTTTTGTTAGCCTGTTCCTTTGGTGTGATCAACGCCCTGTGGCTTGAAAACACTGAGAATATGGACCGCTCAAGCGATGACGCTGAGTAATCGCTAAACTCCAACAGCGTAAATCATCTAAAACCCTGCATCTGCAGGGTTTTTTATTGGAATAAAAAAAACAGTACGCTAATCCTAAACACACTGCTTATTCGCATGCATAGGCAATAATCCTATTTAAGGAGGGAAGATTATGACTGAAATTATCGATAGCAGGGGATAAGTCTGTGCCGTTGAAAATGGTTAAATCAATCGTAACAACATGAGAGGCAAAGTTTCTATTGCGTGCTGATGTGTTAGGTGATCAGCGGTTGGAGGGATGCAAGGTAATGTCGGAGTTTGATGTTACCTAAACGAACGAGAATGCCGCAGAAACGCTAGTCAAACATTGCCCAAACAGGCGTCTGGTTCGTTCGCTATTTGTCACTTGCTGTGTGAGGAGAGTAACGGCACATTGCTGCGCGTTTTACGAGGTCGAAATGGCTAGAGCGAACAACATCTTGCCTCAATACATCAACTAGGCTTTGATAAAGTGATAAAAAATACCGCCCAGTTGGGCGGCATTTAGAGTTTGGGGCTTAATTTTAGCAGTATTGGTTAAGCCTTAAATTGGCTAATTTGCTGCTTAAGCGCGACGGCGAGGGAAGATAACTCATTTGCTGAGTTTACTGTTTCAGCTGCTCTATGCTCTCCTTCATTGGCAAGCTCACTAATTTGATGCAGATTGTGGGTGATCTCTTGGGCAACACTGCTTTGTTGCTCAGTCGCAGAAGCAATATTGCGCGAGCTAATCGCAAGTTCTCCAATCCTGTGGGTAATTTCCTCAAGTTGTTTGCCTGTTTCTTCCCCTTGATTTGCCGATGCAATACCCAGTTGATGGCTTTGCGACATTTGGTTTGTTGTCGTTTTAACTTGGCTTTGAAGCTTATCGATTGTTTGACCAATTTCCAAAATCGATGATTGCGTCCGTTGAGCTAAAGTGCGGACTTCATCTGCGACCACGGCAAAACCACGCCCTTGTTCACCAGCTCTGGCCGCTTCAATGGCCGCGTTGAGAGCAAGTAGGTTGGTTTGCTCGGCAATACTGTTAATCACTTCTGTGACCTTGCTGATCGCTTCACTTTCTTGGCTAACTTTCTCTACGGCTTGGTGACTTTGACTAAGCTGTTGGCTTAATTTAAGTAGGTCTTGTACTAAGCGTACTTGTTGCTGTTGACCTTCTTTCGCGGCGATATCGACCTGTTGGCTTTGAGTTGCACCCTCTTGAGCGTGATTTGCTACATCGCGGATTGAAGTGGACATTTCCTCAATTGCTGTAGCAATTTGATCCGTTTGTTGCATCAACGCTTGAGCTTCTTCGCCATTTTGTTTGGCAATACGCTGCGCTTTTGATGCCTGCTGTTCAATACTCAGCACCGACGCTTGCAAGGCACTGATTAATTGACGCAGTTCCGATGACATAGTGGAAACACTTGTGGTGATCTTATCGACTTCGTTTTGACTATCTAAAGCTGATGCGGGGAGGTGGTGACTAAAGTCTCCTGAACCTAAGATTTCCATATGGTGTTGGAGTGTGTGCAAAGGCTTGAGTGAGCGCAGTAGCACTAAGGACAGTAGTACGGTAATTAACACTATGCCTGAGACGGCCACAATGGCATTAATCGTCAATAAGAGAAGGCTTTCTTCATTTAATTCATTTGCGTTAACTTGACCAATCAGCATCCAGTTCCAACCGCTAACACTTTGACTGTAAGCAAACATCGGTTGGTTTTTGCTGTTGCTATAACGCCATTCAGCTTGATCTTGGGTGGCTTGGCTGAGGGTTAAGCCATCAAGCATAGACTCTGTCACAGGTTCGCCAGTATTAAATTTGGGATGAGCGACGAGAACGTTGTCTATCTTACGCATTAAGAGGAAATGGCCAGTTTCTTCTAAATAGCTGTTCCAAATAGTAGATCAAAGGAAGGGAACTCAGTCCTGTTTGAGCGATCTGATCTATCGCCAAACAAACCCACCACTCGCCGAGGACTGAGAATGGCGATCTTACCACCACTTTGTCGCGCAGAGCGCAAACAACTGCAGAAATTGATCCATAAAACCAAGGATAAACACTTCGCTCGACGTCTTATCGCTATGCTGATGCTGCATCAAGGGCTGTCGATTACTGACGTTCATCATGCTACTGGTGCAGCACGCTCCAGTATTG
>NZ_LGYY01000247.1:0-13347 GCF_001308045.1 Shewanella sp. Sh95 | reverse complement strand
CACGAGTACCAGTTGGGAGAGGCGCCACCTCAAGTCACAGGACTCACAGTGGACCAGCAGATCATTCTCGACGTGTTAGGCGAACGGTATCGGCAAATTTATTCCTAAATCAGGTGCGGAAAGTCGGATAATTATGGCCGTGAAATCATCCATATTGTGTGAACACGGTGGCGTTAAAATTTAAAGGAGTTCTCATGCGGCAGACAATTAAACTTGCCTCAGTAATCAGCGTGGCGTTGTGGATGGCAGCTTGTAGCCCTCAAGAGGATAAAGCCGCTCATGGCGGCGCGGGGCCGCAGAGCATGGAAGTTGGGATAATCAAAGTGGAGGCTAAGCCACAGGTTATCCAAGTCGAGTTACCGGGTCGTAGCAAGGCATTTCTTGAAGCCGAAGTTCGTCCTCAAGTGAATGGCATTATCACTAAGCGTAGCTTTGTCGAAGGCGGCAATGTGAAGCAAGGCGAATCTCTTTATCAAATTGATTCTGCGCCTTATAAAGCTGCACTTGTCAGTGCAAATGCTGACTTAGCTCGAGCAAATGCAAGCCTTGCTTCTGCTAAGGCAAAAGCGGCTCGTTATCAGCAGTTAGTTAAAACTAACGCAATCAGTAAACAAGATTTCGATGAAGCCGAAGCCGCTTACAAAGAAGCGCTGGCCAGCGTGACTGTAGCAGAAGCGGCGATTAATACTGCGAAAATCAATCTTCAATACACTGAAGTATTAGCGCCGATTTCAGGCCGTATCGGTAAGTCGAGTGTAACAGCGGGTGCGCTAGTAACGGCTAACCAAAGCCAAACTCTGGCAACCATTCAACAGCTTGATCCTATCAATGTGGATATCGCTCAATCGAGTGCTCAGCTGTTACGCCTAAAAGCCAAGCTGAAGCAAGGTAAGCTGCAGGCGGCGGATAACGCTGACGTGCAGTTAGTGCTTGAAGACGGCACTGTTTATGGCCACAGCGGTAAGCTGCAATTTGCTGAGGTGAGTGTGGATGAAAACACGGGCTCAGTGATCCTGCGTGCAGAATTCCCTAACCCAGATGGCCTCTTACTGCCTGGCATGTATGTTCGCGCCGTGCTGAATACTGGTACCGATCCTCAAGCCATCCTAGTACCGCAAAAAGCCATTAGCCGTAACGCTAAGGGACAAGCCGTGGCCATGGTGGTGAACGATCAAGGCGTAGTGGAAGCAAAAATTGTGACCACCGCTGAAGTTATCGACAATCAATGGCGTATTACTGCCGGTTTGGAAGCGGGCGATAAGTTGATTGTGGAAGGATTACAAAAAATCCGTCCAGGTGCACCAGTCACTCCCAAAGTTATTTCTGAAACCCAAGCACAATAGGGCATAGCTATGGCACGTTTTTTTATTGATCGCCCCATCTTTGCGTGGGTGATCGCCTTAATCATTATGTTGGCGGGGGTTCTATCGATCCGATCCCTGCCAGTCTCGCAGTACCCCAGTATTGCGCCACCAACAGTGGTGATCAGTGCGAACTACCCAGGTGCATCGGCCAAAATCGTTGAAGACTCAGTGACTCAGGTGATTGAGCAACGTATGAAGGGTATCGACCACCTACGTTATATCGCATCGACCAGTGATAGCTTTGGTAACGCGTCTATTACCTTGACCTTTAACGCGGAAGCCGATCCGGATATCGCGCAGGTTCAGGTGCAGAACAAGTTACAGGGCGCTATGACTCTGTTACCACAAGAGGTGCAATCTCAAGGGGTTAACGTTAACAAGTCAAGCTCTGGCTTCCTAATGGTACTGGGTTTCGTCTCGACCGACGGTTCTTTAGATAAGGGTGACATCGCCGACTATGTGGGCGCTAACATCCAAGATCCTATGAGCCGTGTACCTGGCGTGGGCGAAATTCAGATTTTCGGTGCCCAATATGCGATGCGTATATGGTTAGATCCATTGAAGCTGACCCAATACAATCTCACCAGCTTAGATGTGGTGAGCGCTATCCGTGCGCAAAACGCGCAGGTATCAGCGGGTCAACTCGGTGGTACGCCATCACTGCCAGGACAAGAGTTAAACGCGACAGTATCGGCACAGAGCCGTCTGCAAACGCCAGAACAATTCCGCAAGATCATCATCAAATCCGATACTTCGGGTGCGAACGTGTTCTTGGGTGATGTGGCGCGTGTTGAACTAGGCTCTGAAAGCTATGCGGTAGAGTCTCTATATAACGGCAAACCCGCTTCTGGTATTGCGATTAAGTTGGCTACTGGTGCTAACGCCTTAGACACGGCAGAAGCCGTTCGCGCTAAAGTTGAAGAGTTACGTCCCTTCTTCCCTGCTGGGCTAGATGTGGTTTACCCCTACGATACAACGCCATTCGTTGAGAAATCGATTGAAGGCGTGGTACACACTCTGCTCGAAGCTATCGTACTGGTGTTCGTCATCATGTACCTCTTCCTGCAAAACTTCCGTGCGACGCTGATTCCAACCATCGCAGTACCTGTCGTATTGCTGGGTACCTTTGCGATTCTGTCGGCAACGGGCTTCTCCATCAACACCCTCACCATGTTTGCAATGGTACTGGCGATTGGTCTACTCGTGGACGACGCGATTGTGGTGGTGGAAAACGTTGAGCGGGTAATGGCCGAAGAGGGCTTAAGCCCACTCGAGGCGACCCGTAAGTCAATGGATCAAATTACGGGTGCGTTAGTCGGTATCGGTCTGACCTTGTCTGCGGTATTCGTACCTATGGCGTTTATGTCGGGTTCTACTGGGGTAATTTACCGTCAGTTCTCGATCACTATCGTTTCTGCGATGGCGCTGTCTGTGCTGGTGGCCTTGATTTTAACCCCCGCACTCTGTGCGACTATGCTCAAACCGTTGAAGAAGGGTCATGGCCATATCGAAACGGGTTTCTTCGGTTGGTTTAACCGTGGTTTCGATCGCTTAACGAACCGTTACGAATCGAGCGTGGCTGGCATTGTGAAGCGTGGCTTCAGGGTCATGATGATTTACGCTGCATTAGTGGTGGCAGTGGGCTGGATTTTCATGCGCATGCCAACGGCATTCTTACCAGACGAAGACCAAGGTATCTTGTTCACGCAGGCAATTTTGCCAACCAACTCTACCCAAGAAAGCACCATGAAAGTGTTAGAGAAAGTCTCTGATCACTTTATGGCTGAAGAAGGCGTAAGGTCGGTATTTAGTGTTGCGGGCTTCAGTTTTGCGGGTCAAGGCCAGAACATGGGTATTGCCTTCGTTGGCTTGAAGGATTGGTCAGAGCGTGAAGCGCCAGGTATGGATGTTCAATCCATTGCGGGCCGCGCTATGGGTGTATTCAGCCAAATGAAAGAAGCCTTCGTATTCGCCTTCGTACCGCCAGCGGTCATCGAGTTGGGTACGGCCAATGGTTTCGATATGTACCTGCAAGATAAAAACGGCCAAGGTCACGATAAGTTAGTGGCGGCGCGTAATCAATTGCTGGGTATGGCAGCTCAAAATCCAAACCTTGTGGGGGTTCGCCCTAATGGTCAGGAAGATGCGCCAATTTATCAATTGCACATTGACCATGCTAAGTTGAGCGCATTAGGCGTTGAGATTGCTAACGTTAACAATGTGTTGGCAACGGCGTGGGGTGGTTCTTATGTTAACGACTTTATCGACCGTGGTCGTGTTAAAAAGGTATTTGTGCAAGGTGATGCTCAATACCGTATGCAGCCAGAAGACCTAGACACTTGGTATGTGCGTAACAACAAGGGCGATATGGTGCCGTTTTCAGCCTTTGCGACAGGTTCTTGGGAATACGGCTCACCACGTCTAGAACGTTTTAACGGTTTACCTGCGGTGAATATTCAAGGCGCAACAGCACCTGGCTTTAGTACTGGTGCGGCCATGAATATTATGGAAGACCTAGTTAAACAGTTACCACCGGGCTTTGGCATCGAGTGGAACGGCTTATCCTATGAGGAGCGTTTATCGGGTAACCAAGCGCCTGCGCTATATGCGTTGTCGATTCTGGTGGTATTCCTCGTATTGGCTGCACTGTATGAGAGCTGGTCTGTTCCGTTTGCGGTAATCCTAGTGGTTCCGCTAGGTATTATCGGTGCCCTGCTGGCGATGAATGGCCGTGGCTTGCCAAACGACGTGTTCTTCCAAGTAGGTCTGCTGACAACCGTTGGTTTGGCAACCAAGAACGCCATCTTGATTGTGGAATTTGCGAAAGAGTTCTACGAGAAAGGGGCGGGTCTGGTTGAAGCGACGTTACATGCTGTACGTGTGCGTTTGCGTCCGATTCTGATGACATCGCTGGCGTTTGGTTTGGGGGTTGTGCCGTTAGCCATTAGTACGGGTGTAGGTTCAGGTAGCCAGAATGCCATCGGTACTGGTGTACTTGGCGGTATGATGAGTTCGACGTTCTTAGGTATCTTCTTCGTGCCACTGTTCTTCGTTATTGTTGAGCGGATCTTTAGTAAACGAGAGAGAAAAGCGAAAGACGAAAAGCCAACATCGGCGGAGTAATCTAACGTTCTAATCAAAGCCCTGTATTTACAGGGCTTTTTGTTGGGCGAAAAATATTATCGTTACAAGGATGGATAGCTACCTTGAATCAATTCGGGCATATTAAATGAGTCAAGATAAAAAGGGAGTAGGTGATGTCGGCAGTCAGTAAGGATCAATTAATCAAATTAGAGGCATCTCTCGCAAAGGGAAAGTGGTATTTCATTTTGGTGATTGGCGTACTGTATTGGGGGAGTGTGACGTCACTTTTGGTGGTGGGGTTTCAATACTTCACCGCTGAGACGCCATTTTGGCAGGCAATGAAAGTCGCACTATATATTTATCCCGCGAGTGGCGTGCTATTTGGCTGGACGCTATGGATGCAGTTAAATCACAGAAGAGATAAACTGCGCGGCAAATGTTGTCCATAATCAATACATAGCGCTGGCGTAGGAGCAAAATCGTGTCATCGGTGAGCAGTCTTATCACTAAGCAACTTGTCGTAGCGATGATTTGCCATGCTATCGCTATTGGCATTTTGGCCTATGGTGCCTATGAGTTTTATCTTGAGCAGCTTGTCGTCCCCGAGCTCATCCGTAGTGTTGCCGTAGCGGTATTTTTTATCGGCATGGGACTCGAACCCAATATGTTTTTTACACCGTTAAGTCAGGTCATGACCCAAGCCGACGATAAGTCGCCTAAGTCGAAATTACAAACGATGGTGTTTAACTTTGGGGTTTTCTTACTGATTTGTGGCTTTTTAATGGAATGGTTGTACGACTAGCCCGTTAAATCTGTCCATGAAAAAGGCGCCGAGACTAGCTGCGACGCCCTAATCAACCTAGCGAAAGTTAAACTCGTGCCTAAGGCATATCACTCGTGCCTAAGGCGTATAGTAAGTTGCTGCCCCTGGCCCTACTGGTAAACCAAAACCGAATACCCACAGAAAGAAAAACGCCGTCCAGCCGATGAAGAACACTAAGGTATAAGGCAACATAGTGGCGATCAGTGTGCCTATGCCGAGGTTTTTCTGATAGCGACAGGCCACCGCTAAAATCAATCCGAAATAACTCATCATTGGCGTGATTAAGTTAGTTACCGAATCCCCAATACGGTAGGCCGCTTGAATGGTTTCGGGCGCATAGCCAACCAACATCAACATGGGCACAAAAATGGGGGCGGTAATGGCCCATTGTGCTGAAGCACTACCCAGCATTAGGTTGATAAAACCGCACAGTATAATAAAAAACAGGAACAGGATTGGCCCAGTTAACCCTATGGATTGCAAGGCATCTGCGCCCAGCACGGCTAACACGGCGCCGAGATTACTCCAGTTAAAGAAGGCCACAAATTGTGCCGCAAAGAACACCAGTACTATATACAGTCCCATTGTACTCATACTGTGCGACATGGCATTGATAACGTCTTTATCGTTTTTAATGCTGCCAACGACCTTGCCGTAGACAAAACCCGGGATCGCAAAACAGATAAAGATAAAGGCGACGATGCCTTTGAGGAAGGGTGAGCCCGAAACCAGACCGGTTTTAGGATCGCGCAGTGGTGCACCCTCTGGCACGACAGATAGCGCAAGGATCACCGCCAACACCAGCATTGCTAATCCCGCCCACTTGAGGCCGCGTTTTTCCAGCTCAGTGATATTGCCCATGGATTGATGCACGGTTTCATCGGCATCATCGCCCTGATACTTGCCCAGTTTGGGCTCGACAATTTTCTCGGTCACAAAGGCGCCGAGGAAAGTGATCACAAAGGTCGAGACAAACATAAAGTACCAGTTAACCTCAGGGCCGACGTTGTAGTCGGGGTCGATCATCCGCGCCGCCGCTTCAGTTATGCCCGACAACAGTGGATCGACAGTACCGAGCAGCAGATTTGCGCTGTATCCCCCTGATACTCCTGCAAATGCGGCGGCTAAGCCTGCTAACGGATGACGGCCTAAGGAATGAAAAATCATCGCCGCCATGGGAATTAATACCACATACCCAAGCTCTGCCGCGGTGTTTGACATAATCCCCGCAAACACGATAGTCACTGTCACTAAACGCTTTGATGTTCCCATAACGAGTGCGCGCATGGCGGCGGATAATAGTCCTGAACGCTCGGCGATACCCACACCCAGTAGGGCAACCAGAACCGTGCCCAAGGGGGTAAAACCGGTAAAGTTAGTGACTAAGTTGGACACTATCATCCGCAAGCCTTCGGCATTCATCAGGCTAACCACATGGATAAGTCCATCGGCACCTCGGCCGTGGGCGCCCTCGGGGCGTGGATCGGCCACCGTCAACTCAAAGTAGCCAGCAATGCCAGACACCAGAATCACGGCGACACAAAATAGAGCAAACAGGGTAATAGGGTGTGGCAATAAATTACCTAACCGTTCGACAATATTCAGAAAGCGTACAAACCAGCCACTTGAGCTGATGTCATGTGGGGGCGGTGTCTTTATGGGAATATGATTGGATTTCAAACTCATGCCTTGCCTCTGTCGACCTTTGCTAGCGCATTTTTTATCCGTGAGCTGAATCGATGCGGCGTGACTTGGCTGAGGAGCCTCTCGCTCAAGTGATTGGATTAACGCTAAGGTAAAAGTGAAAAATTGGCCGAAAAGTATGATGCTTGTGCTTTAAATAAAACTTAAATGTGGCTAGAGCAGTATGTAGGCAGATTTTGGATAAAAAAATGGACTCACGGGGAGTCCAGTATTCACGAGCAAAAAGGTTGCTCTAAACGTTGTGCAAATTAACTATAGCTTAGTTTTTCTGTATCCAAGCTGAATGTTTTCAATCAATTCGGGTTTAATCTTGTCACAAAAAATCTTGGGTCAGATGCTCTTACCTGTGCAGTAAAAGATAACATTTCATTGCACTAGCTAACGCTTTAGATGAAATTCTTGCTTATTTATGGTTAGCTGTAGCCATTAAAAACAATAATAAACACTAAGGATGGAAGATGGACAAACTGTTACTGGGATTAGCGCTGATTTTTATCGTGACCTATCTTTGGTATGTCAGCCTAGTCAAAAAACGCAATACCGCCCTTGAGGCTCTGTCGGGGATCGATGTGCAGTTGGCTAAACGCGCCGATCTCGTGCCCAATATCCTCAAAATCGCCAAGCGATTTATGGATCATGAAAAGTCATTGCTCACTGAAATTACTGAGCTACGCACGCAATTAACCCGTCATTACAACAAGACTGACCCCAATGCGGTTAAAGAGCATATTGCACAAGCCGAGCAGTTAAACGACAAAATGGCTACCTTGATGGTTAATGTTGAAAACTATCCCGAGCTGAAGTCCGACAACACTATGCTTGAAGCCATGCAAACCTATAACGAGGTCGAAGCACATATTTCGGCGGCTCGTCGTTTCTATAACTCAGCGGTGTCGGAGTTAAATACAGCCGTTGAAATTTTTCCTGGGTCGATTATTGCGTCAATGGCTAAGATTAAAGTGATGCCATTTTATGAAGTCAGTGAGGCATCTAAAGCACCAATAGACGCGGCAGATTATCTGTAATCTTTAATATTTGCGGGGGTAAAATACCCCCGTAAAATAACGATCTCAATGAATATACTCACCTTTATCTTGGGCAGTCCCATCAAGGCACAGCGACAGACAGTAAAACTGTCGGCAGAGCCTGCGGATAGGGAGTCGCTGCAACAGTATTATGATTCCCACCTTGCACCGCTTGCTGCCCGTTATGAAACCAAGCGCGTGGCGAGCCTTAAGGCAACACGTCAACGCTTGTATCTCAGTTTAGTGATTGTTGCAGGGCTCGTACTATTAACGATATTGGGACATAGCCGTGGGCTGGTGATGTTTCCGTTACCAATGATTGCACTACTGTTATTAGGTTTTTGGAGTTTTACCCCGACAAGGCAGTTTACGCGTCAAGTACAGCAAGAAATCTATCCCATCATGTTTAAGTATTTTGGTGAAGACTTTATCTACAATCGCGAGATGCGCCTTGATATAAATCGGCTCTCGGCGGCAAAAGTCTTACCTCATTACGACAAGGTGAGTTTTGGTGACTATATTCACGGTCAATACAAAGGGGTAGAGCTAATCGTCAATGAGTTAACCCTGACCAAAGATGTGCGAGTGGAAGAGTGGGACGGTAATAAACGCAGAACCGTAACCCGCACTGAAACCCGTTTTCGCGGCACTGTGGTCGAGCTCAGTAGTCACAAGCAGTTTATCGGCCATACCGTGGTATTAAAGGATCGTGGCGGATTAGCGAATTTCTTATCCGACAGTCATTCGGGGCTGCAAAGAGTGCGACTAGAAGACCCCTTGTTTGAAAAAGAGTTTGATGTGTTTTCAACAGATCAAATTGAATCACGTTATTTGCTCAACACCGCTTTTATGGAGCGATTACAGCAACTGGCAAAGGTCTTTGCTGGTGATATCCAATGTGCCTTCTTTCGCAACCGGCTGATCCTATTTTTGCCCAATCGTAGGAGTCGCTTCCAAATGCGCTCTATCTTTGATAGTGCGAATTTTTCGACAGAATTTAGCCAGTTAAACCGTGAGATGAAGCAACTCTTTGCTATTATTGAAATACTTAAACTAAACGAATACACGGGACTTTGATGATAGCAATGCACCAACCACCTACTTACCTTAAGTCGATTGCGCTATATGGGCTCGGCTTATTGTTAACTTGGGGGAGCTTTGCAACCGTGTTCGCCGAAGAGGTCAAACCGACTAAGCCGCGCATTGTGGCGCGCTATTCTGACAGTGGCATCGTCAGTACGGAAGGCCAAGAAAAATTTAAGGTTTATCAATATCAACAGGCCAATGGCGTAACGGTTTTTACCGATAAAGCGCCATCGAGCAGCGATTACCAAATCCTATTGTACGATTGCTTTGCTTGTCGCCCAGACTCGACTATCGATTGGAATGGTATTCGGTTGTTTACCCGTAATTACGAGAGTTTAATCAGCCGCGCGGCCCATAAACATCGGTTAGATCCTGCACTTATCCGTGCGGTTATCCATGCTGAGTCAGCATTTAATGCTAGAGCGATATCCCGCTCAGGGGCTATGGGGTTAATGCAATTGATGCCCGAAACCGCCAAAGAGATGGGTGTGACTAATGCCTTTTTGCCAGAGGAGAATATTCTTGGTGGCAGTAAGTATTTGGCGCAAATGCTAAAACAGTTTAATGGGGATATTGCGCTGGCCTGTGCGGCCTATAATGCTGGGCCTACAACTGTGACTCAGTACAACGGTATTCCGCCCTATCCAGAAACCCAAGCCTACGTAGAACGGGTGCAAATTCTGCTCAAGCGTTACCGCAGCACTAAGGTATAAGGTTCGCTGTAACTATCGATATTCTGCTTTAACAACAAACGCAGCGGGACAAGTAAAGTATCCGCTGCGCTATGTTGTAGCCTCATAATGTTGAAGCCAATCTGGCAGAGCTTATTCGCCAACTTCCCATTTTACGCTGACATGACCATCTGCTTGGCCTAAGGTTTTACCTAAGTAATCGAGCACTTCGGTAGCAATTTCATCCAGTTGCCAAGGTGGATTGATCACCCATAGTCCTGCGGCTGTCATGCCAAACTCGTTAGAATCGGGCTTGATGGCTTGCTCGATACGTAGTTGGCGCTTAATACCGCTAGTGGCTAAGCGGGAGAGCATTTCTTCTGTTTGCGCGCGGTTGACTACCGGATACCAGAGCATAAATACGCCCGTGGCAAAGCGTTTGTGCGCCTTGATTAACGTGTCGGCCACTGTTTGATAGTCGGTCTTAATCTCATAACTGGGGTCAACAAGTACCAGTGCGCGGCGCTCTAGTGGCGGTACTGCGGCAATCAGCCCTTTTAAGCCATCGCCTTTAATCACTTTAACTTGCTTATCTTGTTCGAAATACTCATCCAGTAGCAGATGATCGGTACCGTGCAGCTCGTGCAGCAGCATACGATCCTTTGGCCCAAGATCCATATCGATAAAGGCTGGCGAACCTGGGTAAAAGTTCAGTTCTTCTGGATTGTCTTCATTAAAATGACGCACCGCATCTATATAATCTTGCAAGGATTTGGGCAGATCGGTTTTGTCCCACAGTTTTGCCACCCCGTCGAGATATTCACCTGTCTTTTGGGCAAACTCATCCGTTAACGCATAACCGCCTGCACCCGCATGGGTGTCGATATACACTAGCGGTTTGTCTTTTTTATGCATTAACTGCAAGGTTTGCAGCAACATAGCGTGTTTCAGCACATCGGCATAATTGCCGGCGTGATAACCGTGACGGTAACTTAACATGGGGGATCCTAGTTATTTGCAAACAAAGCAAAGGGAGGCAAATGCATGTCGGCAATTATACCTAGGATGCCCTATGGCGTAAAATTAATGCCTCACTTCGCCCGTTTTTTATGAGCTAGCCAATGTGAAGGGGTTTGCATCTGGAAGGTTTTTAGCCAAAGCCCAGCGGGGGCGGGTTTACCAAATAAGTAACCTTGAAACTGTTCACACCCTAGTGCGGTCAGTTGCATTAATTGCGTTTCGGTTTCGATCCCCTCTGCAATGACATTCAGGTTTAAACTTTTAGCTAATAAAATTGCGGCGTTGACAATTTGAGTATGGCGCTCGCTAATACCTAGCTGACTCACAAAGTAACGGTCGATCTTAATGGTGTCGGCACTGATATCGATTAACTGGCTTAGTGACGCATGGCCAGTGCCAAAATCGTCAATCGCAATGGATACGCCCATACGAGCAAGAGTGTTTAAACGTCTGCCAGTTTCTTTATATGTTGAAAATACTGAAGTTTCTGTAATTTCAATTTCTAATAATGGGATGAGTTCAGGATGATTCATATAGGTTTGGATCAAGACTTTAAAGAAGCGATCCGACAGTATATCTTGCCCTGACAAGTTGAAAGCTATCCTGACCATAGGGACATTTTTTGGCCAAGAGCGGATCAGTTGGAGTAACTGTCTAAGCACTTTCATCGCAAAAATCGCCTGTAATTGTGACGACTCTATAATGGGGATAAAGGTGCTTGGCATGATCATGCTGCCGTCTTTATCGAACATTCTGGCGAGCGCTTCAAAGCTAATGATATGGCCATCAGCCATCACTTTAGGCTGTAACCACATTTCAAGACGGTTGTGTTTTAACGCATCGCGGATTTTACTTTCTTGCGAGGAGGCCTCAAGCAAATTGTTAATCAAACCAACGTAATACACCATGACAGGGTTAGCTTGGGTGGTTTGTTTGATGGCAATTAAGCATTGCTCGGCGGCTTGCTGCGGCGCGGATTTATTACCTGAACAGCAACCTATTCGACATTCGAGATGATATTCAATCTGCTGTTCTTGCTTCAGTTTTAAACTGGTTGGTATGCGTTGCCGCAATTGTTGTGCAAGCGTCTCTGGGGAGATTAACGGTAGTTCGGTGAATTCTAGGGCAAAGGATGCGCCCCTAAAGCGGTATATTTTGGCCTGATGGCCGACACGTTCTTTCAGTTCTATGGCAAAGGCTTTTAGAATTGCATCACCAACGCCGATCCCAAATGCGGCATTGATTTGGCTGAGATTATCTATCTTAACTAAAGCGACGGTCATTGCTTGATGAGTCGCGCTTGGAGCGGGGTTATACCAATGGTTCTCGTTGGGTAAACCCGTGACTAAATCATAATAATGAGTGCTGATATGGTGCTTTTTAAGTCGACTTAATTCAAGCGCATGATTGGTTTGCGCCGTGATATCGTGACAGTGAAATAACAAGGTATCGTGGTGCTCCAATGAGGCTTTTTGCAGGAGATATCGATTGCTTTGGTTGTTTTTTAAACGGGTCTGAAATGACGCGGCGAGTAAATTGACGCTGGCATCTTCAGTTAAATCAAAAATGTCACATAGGCGAGTGCTATTGAGTGTGATATCGGTAGCAATGTTCTTTGCCGCATTATTTAGGTTGAGAATCACTCCATCCTCATTACAGAAGAAAGACGCTGTGCCATTATTATCAAAAATCTCAGCATATTGATCTAAGGTATGTTGCAGTGCCTTTTGATGCTTAATCATCTGCTGTGCATGGATTTTTTGGGTTTTTAATAGCCGCATTGCCGATAAGGGGATACAGATATTAAAAAACATAAACAGTAACCCGTTTAGATAGGCGTGAGTTGCGGGCAGGCTAATATCCACATCGACAAGGGGCGGGAGGTTTTGGTTACGCAGCAATAATAAAAAAGGCAACACATTGAAGCACATCATCCAGCAGGCGACTTTTCTGCCAAACAGAAAAAGCGCCATCAGCGGCAGCGTATACAGAAAAGTAATACCCGCCTGCGACAAATTGAAATTAGGTACAAACAACAAGATAGACAAACAGGCTGCAACCACCATGACCAGCAAGCTGATTGAACTCGCCAGTAAACATCGACGGGTAAACCATAGCGCAAGAAATAGCACAGTTAAAAAACTGACCGTGATGCCAATAATAAAACTGAGGTTGAGTTCATATGCAATCAATGAACTGTGCAGCACTATGCTGGTGGTCAATACTGCACCACTTAGCAAAATAATCCGCAATAAACTGGTTTTTAATATGGTTCTATCAGGGTTTAAAAAGTCTTGCTCTCTGATAAACAAAAAACCTTTCAGCCAGTTAAGCAAAAAATGTCCTTATTCCATACGGAAGTCGCTAAGGTTGACTGGGAATAAGACATATAACATAAATCGCTAATTTGTTACATAAATAGATTTCTTCCATTATAAATCAGCCCGAATTCAACTGCGAAGTGCGACACTCGCCAATATCAAGCAGCCAATACCATTTCTTTAAAGACAATCGCTGGTTGCTTGAAATCTAAACACTTTTTCGGTCGATAATTTATCCGTGATAAAGCG
>NZ_LGYY01000190.1:0-13957 GCF_001308045.1 Shewanella sp. Sh95 | reverse complement strand
AATTTGATGGCAATAAACCTGAATGCATCGATAAACCTCTTTTCCGACATTACCTTTCAATATCCGAAACCAGTACTTTGGTGTCCAGACTATATGATATTGACATCGCCAGAACACATGCGATGCTTGCTCGTATCTACTCATGTTATTTGCCTCTTTTGACTTCGCTAAAAATCAAAGATGCATTTAACATGGGTAGGTATACAGGCAAAGCCTCAAATGATGATAACCACCTACTGAAGTAAGTGGTTTTGGGCTAAAAATAAAAAATTGTCATTACTTTGATAACTGGAGCTTGAGTTGGGTTATCACCAAATTCAACTCATCAAGTTCTAGTCCAGGATATAAGGGTAAGCTCAAGATCTGCTCATAGAAGCGCTCAGCTGCTGGAAAATCTCCTCGTTGAAAACCTTTTTGCAGATAATATGGCTGAAGGTGTACAGGAAAATAGTGTACATGTACTTGTATACCTGCAGTTCGCATCTCATTGAATAGTTGTTGTCTTATAGAAACATTATCGAGACGGAGCATTTGTAGATGTCTAGCGCTTAGCGAGTCAGCCAAAGGCTCAACCCAATTAAAGGGAAGACCTATGAGTTGTTGACGATATTGCGCAGCGAGTTCATTTCTTTTCAAAACAAAGGTTTCGAGTCGCTTCATCTGAGACATACCGAGCGCGGCCTGCAACTCTGTCATTCGGTAGTTGAAGCCAAGCAGATGTTGTTCATAGTACCACTCCCCCTCATCGGGACGAAGCATATCGGCTGTCACTTTAGTGATCCCATGACTACGATACAGGCGCATCTTTTCGGCCAAATCAATATTATTGGTCATTGCCATGCCACCTTCTGCACTGGTGATGATCTTGACCGGATGAAAGCTAAAAACAGTGATATCTGAGTATTTGCAGCTACCAATGTTATATCTGTGGTAACTGCCTCCTAAACCGTGGGAAGCGTCCTCAATGATATTAAAACCATATTCTTCAGAAAGTTTAGCAATAGCTACCATATCACAGCTATGACCGCATAAATGCACAGGAATAACGACCTTCGGTAAGGTGCCTATCTGGGCTGCAAGCCGTAACTTTAGCGCCAAAGCATCGGGGCACATATTACCGCTAGCTGGATCAACATCAACAAAGTCGATGTCTGCACCGCAATAAAGAGCGCAATTAGCCGAAGCGACAAAAGTAATAGGAGTAGTCCAAACTATATCCCCCTCCTTTACACCTAAAGCCAGACAAGCGATATGTAATGCAGAGGTCGCACTATTTACCGCTACAGCATAATTTGCTCCAACATAACTAGATATAGCACTCTCAAATTCAGGTACTTTTGGCCCCTGAGTAAGATAATCCGATCGAAGCACTGCTACTACAGCATCAATGTCAAGCTGAGTTACATCTTGTTTACCATAGGGGATCATGCTATCGAGTCCAATTTCAGGATTTCATCCTGCGTTAAAAAATGTGGATTAGTACCAGAATTATATTCAAATCCCATTTGCACTACTTTCCCCTTCTCCCCTAAAGAATTGGTACAAAAGTCAGTTTCACGGCCAAAGAAACGAATGCTTGGAGTAATAACAAAATGATCATCAAACTCTATAGTATGGTGGGAATCATCCCCTGGACACATAACCTCATGCATTTTTTCACCTGGGCGGATCCCCACAATCTGCTGCTCCAAACTCGGCCCATAGGCTTCGGCAAGATCAGTGATTCGTATGGAAGGAATTTTGGGTACGAAGATCTCCCCACCCTGCATACGGGAGAAGTTTTTTAAAACAAAATCAACACCATCCTGAAGAGTAATCCAAAAACGTGTCATATCGGGATGCGTAATGGGCAACGAAGTAGCACCATTAGCAATCAGTTGTTTAAAGAAAGGCACGACTGAGCCACGTGACCCCACGACATTACCATAGCGAACTGCGGCGAATCGGGTTTTGCCATCTCCCACCACGTTATTGGCGGCAACAAACAGCTTATCGGAGGCCAACTTAGTCGCACCATATAAATTAATTGGACTCGCGGCTTTGTCTGTTGAGAGGGCGATAACCTTCTTAACATTATTACTGATGGCGGCCCGGATCACATTTTCGGCCCCATGGATATTGGTTTTTATACACTCCATGGGATTGTATTCAGCAGCGGGAACCTGCTTAAGTGCAGCGGCGTGGATCACAAAATCCACATCTTTAAAGGCTTGCTTTAGTCTCTCACCATCACGCACGTCACCAATAAAATAACGCATACATGGCGCGTTAAACACTTGCTGCATCTCATACTGCTTTAATTCATCACGGGAAAAAATGATCAACCGCTTCGGTTTATAACGTTGTAAAATGGTTTTGGTGTATTTTTGCCCAAATGACCCAGTGCCACCGGTAATCAAAATTGTTTTGTTATCAAACATAGAGTTTCCCGCCCACTATTGAGATCTTCAATTCGCAACTTGTGACAACGATAAGTCAATTTGTCAATGTAGCGCCATACCATACAAAATCCACGCCATAAATTCATATTGAAACAATCAAGAGCAAAATCACCATACAAATAATTGATAGTATTATAAAAAAGCACAAATAAAATATTTTTATAGACTTCTTGCTACACTCATAACAAACTCATCATTTAAAAATTTTTTCAACCTAAACACTTTGGCTTTACACCATCTACACCGTCAAAAATGCTCTGGAACATAAATTGCATCATCGAAAAACTGCAATCAAGTGGCATTTATCGTTATGACACTTAAAGTGTACGTTCAAGTTGTTCCCCAATCGAGGAAAATATGCAACTACAAACCAACATATTGAATAACTTTGCAATAAGTCGCTTCAACGAGTACTACTTACCCAGCATAAATCGCTCTACCTTTGAAGGACTTGACTCCAAAACCATCTATGATGGTAAGTTTAAAAAGGCTTTTTCTCAAAAAGACAGGCTTAATATCATTGTTGGTATGGATTCTGGATTATTAGCGAATTACATATTAGAAGAAGGTATTCCTGACGGTAGTAAATTTATTATAGTCGAGTTATCTTCAGTATTGCCACTATTAGTCATTGATATTCCAACTGAGTTACAAAAAAAACTTATCATCATCGATGAGTCACAATTTGATGAAACATTAAAACTAGAAGATATAAAGTTATTTATAGCAAAAACAGAATATAGCATATATTCCTCACTTGCTGTAGCAGCTAAACACATTGAAGATTATAACAACTTATTAAATACTATTGAATCTAGACTGCAAAGTGCACACTTCGAAAACCAAATAAATTTCACTCAAAAAATATTTATCCAAACACAACTAAATAACATTCCAGACAATCACAGCCAAGCAAAATTATTGAGAAATAAATTTAATGGTAAAACAAGTATCGTTATCGCCGGAGGTCCATCTTTAGATGGTAACATTGACTGGATTAAAGAAAATCAAAAAGATTTATTTATATTTTCAGTCTCTAGAATTGCAGGTAGATTAGTTAATTATGGTATTATTCCTGATATAGTTGTCAGTGTTGATCCACAAGAGGTCAGCTTCGATGTTAGTCGTGGTATGTTTGATTTAACTAATGAAACACTTTTTGTCAATTCATATCATGTTAGTCCCAAAATTTTATCCCAATGGCCAGGAAAGTCCCTTTATATGGGCCAACGCTTACCGTGGGAAAGTGATACAGATCACGATAACATTATCACTGTTGGGCCGACGGTTACCAATAGCTCAGTGCGTCTAGCTATTGAAATGGGGTTTGGCAAGATATTGCTTAGTGGGGTTGACTTTTGTTATTCAAAGTCTGGTTATAGTCATGCAAGTGGGACTATTGAAGCAAGTCTTGGGCCTAGATTAGGTCATAACACTATATGGGTTGAGACCTACGCGGGCTATCAAGCTGAAACATTAATACAACTAAAACATGCTATGGAAGCTCTAGAACAAGAGGCAAAAAACAACCCTCAAGTTGAAATGTTCAATTTATGTAGTAACGCAGCTAAAATCCAAGGGATATCTCACATTGCCCCACAAGCGATCACATTAAATATATTTGGCTCAAAAAAAATAGATAATATTGATTGGTCATCAAATGATATTAAAAAAGATCTATTATATATACAAAAGGAATGTATTAAAACTAAGAGAGAATTAACCAAACTGCTTTCACTATCAAAAAAAGCACAAGTGTTGTCTACCAACCTAACATTAAATTCAAAATCATCAGCTAACGTACTTGATGAGATAAATAAAATAGAATACAAAATAAACAAAAAATACTCAGAACTAGCAAAGCTAGCTAAATTTTATGGTTATTTTGAATTTTCCCATTTTTTAACGACACGAGAAACTGAAATCTGGTCTCAATCGCATATAAATGAAATGACGAAAAGATACTATAATGCACAATCCTCTAGCTGCTCGAATATCTTAACTTTAGTTGAAAATACCTGTAATAAAATACAATTTAGGTTAAATGAACTAGGCGATACTCCATTATCAGACCTAGCGTCAAGGTGGAAAAATGAAGGTCAGCCGGGTAGAAGCATTATTTGGCAAAATATGCACAAAACACGAGTATTTAGTGTAGATGAACAATCATTATTGCTAGAGCTTCATGAGCTATATCAAAAAAGTCTTACCGAGGTTAGACAAACCTATGTTGACAAGTTAACAGCAGGCTCCTCAATGGAGCGTGTTTATACCAAAATCATACGACTAAACCAGTCACAACATCATCAAGGTCTCACGCTTATTGTCGATAATTTAAAGTCAATAATTGATAATAACCCAGAAGCTAACAGATTGTATCACTTAGCTTTATCATTTAAGTTAAACCTAGAACAACAGCCCGAGCAAGCCTTAAAGGTTCTATTGGCACTGCCTGAACACCTCTATACAGAGATGGAGTTAAAACAAATTATTTTACTCGCATTAAAGCAAAGAGATTTAGAGCTTGCATCATCAACACTTGTCAAAATTTTGGCTCATAGTGATGAATATATGCCACAATATGCGCATATTTTGAAACTGCAAGGGAAAGTCCAAGAGTCAGTCAACGTCTATCTAGACTACTTAGAAAAATATCCTTCAGATACGCAGACTTGGATAAAACTTGGCTTATTCATGGTTGAACTTGGCCAAGCTGAAGGCGCACACACTGCGTTTACCAATGCCCTCAATGCCGATCCGAGTAATCAGGTAGCACAACATTATGTGGCAGAACTCACCCGAATCATGACTGAAGCACAATAACCTAGTTGCCAAGTGGTGATATCTCCACTTGGCGATTTTATTATTCATGCTTAGCATCTTATAATGAGCCTGTTTCAATCTTGCCATTTCCTAGGAGATATTGCTTGGCTCATACCTACATACCTTTAGACACCTATCGCCGTAAGTGGATTTTTAACCACAAAGACTTACCTGTGAGCGATGATGACAAGACTGTCATTCTGCCGCTAACGGATAAAAGCGCCATGCTGGTGTGGAATCAGTGGATTAGCAATAAAAGTAGCCGCGCCGAACAGTTTACTAAAGGGGATTGGGCCGCCAAAGCCAACGCATGGGTCAAAACAGATCATTGGCAGAGTGCGTGGGACAGTGAAGATAACAGTCTACCCGAGATGTTAGCCGAGTTTATTCAGTGGCCAGAGGATACTCAGGTCTATTTTTGCTACGAAAAATATCAAGTGATTGAGACTCGTTGGGATGTGTTTGTCCGCAATTGGAAGTGCTTTCTGTTTTTTGATGATGGCCCAATCCTGATCTCCCCTAAGCAAAAACAAGCGGTGATGTTTGAGCAAAATGGCCAATATAAATTAGGCGTTCGTGGCTAACCCTGTCAGCTAATAAACTAAACAGGTCGAATATTTCTTCACACATATCGCTTTTTTAATGCGCTCGACAAGGGAAAGTCGCCTTGTTTTGCCTAAGTCACCAGCGATAGCTTGCACAGATTAGGCTATCGCTCCTCTTGGGTTTCGATTAGTATCGCTTCGCAATCTACAGATAAATCACCGTTCGAGTCACTCAGATGATTGATACACTCAACGGCCATAACTAAAAAATATGAGGTGTATAATGAAGTTACTCTCAACCTTAACGCTCACTACTGCTTTGCTTTTTCCACTATTTACCCAAGCTAAAGAAGTGTCAGGTGTTCAAGTCGCCGACAGCATTACGCTCGACGCTCAGGCGCTGCAATTAAATGGCGCCGGTGTCCGCAGCAAATTCTTTATGGATTTGTATGTCGGTAGTCTGTACGTGCCCACTCCCAGCAAAACTACCGCCGAGGTGATCAATGCTCCAATAGCCGCGATTCGCCTTAATATTACGTCTGGAATGATTACGTCCGAGAAAATGCGTGATGCGATAACCGAAGGTTTTGAGCACGCAACCGCCGATAATACGACCGACATTCAGCCACAAATTGACGCCTTTATGGCGCTATTTAAGGATGAAATCAAAGAAGGCGACCAATTCACCTTGATCGCCAACAAGAGCCGTGGCGTTACCGCCTATAAAAATGGTCAAGAACAAGCCACGATTGAAGGGGAAATGTTCCGCCAAGCCTTACTCAAAATTTGGCTAGGGGAAAAACCTGCCCAGAAGAGCCTCAAAGAGGCCATGCTGGGCCAGTAATTAAAATCGGAACTCGAGATCCAAGGCGGCAGCGCCTTGGTTATCAATGTCGAGCGCCGTTTGATCGGTGACTTCTAATTCGCCATTGAAGTAGTAACCCGCGTAAAGATTCAGCGCAATGGCCGGCGTAGCTTGCCAACCAGCACGCAAATAACTCACCCACTCGTTAGTCTCTACTACGGTATCTTTATCGGCGACTAAAAATCGCTCGGTGCGACGTGAATGACCAAAGCCAACATTCCATGCCGGGCTCATTTGATAACTCAGCTCCAAACCCGCAGGGCCACTAAATCCCGCTTGGGATGGGTTCGCTAACCGCCAACGATCATTAATCTGCCAACTCACCGCCAGATAAGGCATAGTGCGTACTTCATCAATATCGTTTAAATACGCAACGCCAAAACCGAGCATATTGCCCGACTCGAAGGCATACATGGCCGACGCAACCACACCATAACTCTGCGCATGGCTCGCCGATGCGGTATCGGCATAGGCATATTGAAGTTGTGGCGACAACATAAAGGACCAATGCTTATCCATCCGATAGCTAAGGGATAGGCCCGCGCGATAACGGTCGATATTTTCCCAGGTTTCACCCGCATCACTAAACAGGCCAGCGGCGTTATTCGCCCCCGTTAAACGGATATTGCGCCAATCGTAATCAAGCCTATCGTAACCGACACGCATTCCAATAGACCACTGTTTATCTAGGGGAATATTGACGCTGGCGTTGAGTAATAAACTGTCCCGCTGCAACTCGGTATCGCCATTGGCAACCGAGGCTCTCTGGGTACTAATCTGCGATACGCTCAACTTAAAGGGTTTATATTGCTTAGGTGCTTCTGCCGCTGATGCACAAAAGCTTAAAAGCGGTATTAAACTCACTCCCATGCAAACTAGGCTATGTTTTATGCTAACTCGAGAATCAAGTGATTTAGTCACGCCTGCTCCTTGCGTTACTGTTAAGTCATTTGTTGCGGATAATACGCTCGATTTCAAACAAAAGTAAACTCTTTTCGAAGAAGATACAAACTGATACCAACCGCTTAATGTTGTTACACTCGGTAGGCTTTTAAGAACATCTCGGCACAACCCCGAATATACTGCTCACGCTCCCCCAATAAGCTCTCCGTCTCCAGTCCCAGCTCTAACCTGAGTTTCAACTCACCAAACAACATTAAACACAAACGTACCGCGCAGTGATGCGGTTGTGAAAAGCGATACACTCCAAGCGCTTCAACCGCCCCTAAATATTTTGTCAGCATCGCAAGCATATGCTGTGGCCCCGCCTCAAAAAACAACCTTGAAACTTCAGGGTGGCTCTCAGATTGCGCCACACAGGCTTTAAAGACGGTAATAGCCTCAGGGCTGACAATCATTTCACCAAATTGCAACGCAAACTCGGTGATAGTGGCTTCGGGTTGGCTTGGATCGCTGAGTAAGTCGGCATTTAAGTTATGGCCAACGCACTTGGATTCAATCGCCGCCACAAACAGGTCATCTTTACTGCCATAGTGAGAATAAACGGTTTGCTTAGAAACACCCGCCAATTTAGCGACTTCATCCATACTGGTATGGGGAAAACCTTGGCGGCAAAACAAGTCAATGGCCGCCACCAGCACTTGCTGTTTCTTTTGTTCACTGCGGCTCATCGGGATCTCGGTGGACTGAGTCATATCTTCACTCAAGGTAGCAACATAATTAATTCGTATTAGTTAAGCATAAAATAGACTAGACAGTCCAGTTCCACGCAACTAGACTAGCAAGTCTAGTTACATAAAATTAACCTTAAGCTTACAACGGAAGGATTCAAATGGATCAAGCGGCCCGATGTTTTTGGCGTGTATTTTGCGTTTGCGTGATTGCCGTCTCCACCTTAACGGCCTGTCAAAAGGAAGTGACAGAGCATGCCAATACTGCGCAATTACAAACCGTGACGACGGCACCGCTGCGCTTGTCGACTAGCTATCAGAGTGAGCAAGTATTCACTGGCACAATCCGTGCGGGCAATACCACGGGCGTCGGATTTGAATTATCGGGTAAGCTCAGTGAGTTAACTGTCGATAGCGGCGCTAAGGTGACTCAGGGGCAAGTATTGGCCAAACTGGATACCCGCTTGCTTGAAGCCGAGCGCCAAGAAATCCAAGCAAGCTTAGCGCAAACCCAAGCCGATGTTGACCTTGCCACCAGCACTCTCAAACGGAATCTAGAACTGAAGAAGTCCGGTTATGTCTCTGAACAATTGCTCGATGAAACTCGAACTCAACTCACCAGCCTAGAGGCGGCTAAACAACGCCTGCTGGCCTCGCAGCATGCCAATCAACTCAAACTCGACAAATCACACTTACTCGCCCCCTTTGATGGCATCATCAGTCAGCGCCAACATAATTTGGGGGAAGTCGTTGCCGCGGGTAACCCCGTCTTTACCTTAGTTGGCAGCATCAATACCGAGGCCTATATCGGTGTCCCGGTTGCCATTGCTAACCAATTCACTACCGGACAAGAAGTAAAGGTTAGTGTCCAGAATCAACTATTTATGGCTAAAGTTGCTGGGATCAGTGCCGAGGTCAACCCCATTAGCCGCACGGTACAACTGCGGATTAGCCTACCGGCACAGGCCAAGGTGATAAATGGAGAAATAGCCTATTTACATCAACAACAAACCGTTGAACAAGCAGGCTACTGGGTGCCAATTTCAGCACTGATTGATGGTATTCGAGGACGCTGGAATATCTATGTTACGGCGCAACAAACAGCTGATAGCGCTTCAACTCAAATAGAACGTCGCGATGTCGATATCCTCTACACCACGCAGGATATGGCTTATATCCAAGGAGCGATTAAAGCCGACGAACAATATGTGACTCAAGGTTTGCATAAATTAGTCGTAGGCCAAGCCGTTTCCACAACACTCGTAACGGCGAGGTAATCATGATTAAAGCCTTCGTCGAAAATGGTCGCTTAGTCAGCCTAGTGATCGCCCTACTACTGGTCGCGGGATTTGGCGCGATGTCCAGTTTGCCTCGCACCGAAGATCCACATATCACCAACCGCTTTGCCTCTGTCATCACTCCTTATCCCGGCGCTTCCGCCGAGCGGGTCGAGGCGCTTGTCACCGAAGTATTAGAAAATCAATTACGTCGCCTTGAGGAAATAAAGCTGATTCAATCCACCTCAAGACCCGGTATCTCGGTGATCCAGTTAGAGCTCAAAGACACAGTGACAGATACTGCGCCTGTGTGGTCAAGGGCGAGAGATCTGCTGGCCGATGCCAGAAACACCCTCCCCGATGACATACAGACACCGACCTTAGACGATCAAGTCGGCTACGCCTACACCGCGATTTTAAGCCTAGTGTGGAACGATAACAGTCAACCTAGGGTGGATATGCTCAACCGCTATGCCAAGGAATTACAAAGCAGGCTCAGACTCTTATCCGGCACCGATTTCGTTAAACTCTACGGCGCACCCGAGGAAGAAATCCTAGTCCAGCTCGATGGCTATAAGATGAGCCAGTTGCAATTAACGCCGGGTACCATAGCGAAAATCTTAAGCAGCGCCGACAGTAAAATTGCCGCTGGTGAGATCAATAACAATCACTTTCGCGCCCTTGTCGAAGTCTCGGGTGAGCTCGATTCGCAGAGCCGTATTCGCCAAGTACCACTTAAAGTCGATAACGATGGGCAAATCATTCGTCTGGGCGATATTGCGACTATCAGCCGCCAAGCTAAAAAACCAGCAGATAGCATCGCTCTCGTTGACGGTGAGCAAAGCGTGTTTGTCGCAGCGCGCATGTTGAATAACACCCGTGTTGATATCTGGCAAGGACAAGTCAAGCAACTGGTCGATGAGCTCAACAACGAGCTTCCCGCAAATATCAAAGTGCAATGGTTATTTGAGCAAAACAGTTACACCAGTGACCGGCTTGGCGGACTCGTTATCAACCTAATACAAGGGTTTGTGATTATTCTCACAGTCTTACTGCTGACCTTGGGCTTAAGAAACGCGATTATCGTTGCCCTATCACTTCCCTTAACCGCCCTGTTTACCTTAGCCTGCATGAAGTATATCGGCCTACCCATTCATCAAATGTCGGTCACAGGTCTAGTCGTCGCCCTTGGGATCATGGTGGACAATGCCATTGTAATTGTTGATGCCATTTCCCAGCGCCGCCAACAGGGTATGAGTCGCTTAAACGCTGTGACTGAGACCTTACATCACCTGTGGTTGCCTTTGGCGGGCTCAACGATTACCACTATTCTAGCCTTTGCGCCGATCGTATTAATGCCAGGCGCAGCCGGAGAATTTGTGAGTGGCATCGCTATATCGGTAATGTTTGCACTCTTTGGCTCCTATGTAATATCCCATACTTTGATCGCCGGTCTTGCGGGACGCTTTAGCCTCGAAGGTAAACATCCTGTCTGGTATCAGCATGGTATCAATGTGCCTTTAGTAAGCGGTTACTTTCAAGCAAGCCTAAGATTTGCGCTCAATCGCCCACTACTGAGCGCTACGCTTATCGGGATAATACCGCTGTTAGGTTTTTACGCTTCAGGCAAGATGACTGAGCAGTTTTTCCCGCCATCGGATCGGGATATGTTCCAAATTGAGCTGTATCTCGCCCCCCATGTCAGCCTCGAAAACACCTTAAACCAAGTGCTATTGATGGATAAGCAGTTGCATCAAATCGAGGGTATCAGCCAAGTCGATTGGGTTGTGGGTGGCAATACCCCTTCGTTTTATTACAACTTAACTCAGCGCCAACAGGGGGCCACTAACTATGCCCAAGCTATGGTGAAAGCCAGCGACTTTGAGCGCGCCAACGCCCTTATCCCAGAGTTGCAGCAAAGCTTGGATAAAGACTTTCCAGAAGCGCAGGTGCTGGTGCGTAAACTGGAGCAAGGCCCGCCCTTTAATGCCCCGGTCGAGTTGATGATTTTTGGCCCTAATCTGGAAACATTACGCACCTTGGGTGATGAAATCCGTCATATTTTGGCTGCAACGCCCGATGTGATCCACACCCGCGCAACCTTGAGTGCAGGGTCACCAAAGGTATGGCTACAGGTCAATGAAGATGCGAGCTTAATCAGCGGATTAAGCCTGACGGATATTGCTAGACAAGTCCAAATGTCTACAACTGGAGTGATTGGCGGCAGCGTGTTAGAACAAACCGAGTCACTTCCTATACGCGTGCGTCTAGGTGAGAGTAGCCGCGAGCAGGCGAGCCGTATTGCGGAAATCCAGCTCATGACCCCTTCGGGCACTGCCGTTCCGTTATCTGCACTGTCCCACAACGAGGTGCAAGTCAGTCGCGGGGCGATCCCTAGGCGTAATGGTCAACGCGTCAACACGATCGAAGCCTATATCGTCAGCGGGGTATTACCTGCCCAAGTTTTAAATGATGTAAAAGATAAAGTGGCCGCAATCAAACTACCGGCAGGTTATCGGATTGAAATTGGCGGCGAAAGCGCTAAACGCAATGAAGCGGTAGGTAATCTACTGTCTAATATCATTTTAGTGGTTACCTTATTGCTGGCCACAGTTGTCTTGTCCTTTAACTCCTTTAGGCTAACAGCGATTATTTTACTGAGCGCATTACAGTCGGCGGGGCTTGGGCTACTTGCGGTCTATGTTTTTGGTTATCCCTTTGGCTTCCCTGTGATCATCGCGCTACTCGGCCTAATGGGGCTTGCGATCAACGCGGCGATTGTGATTTTGGCTGAGCTGGAAGATACACCAAATGGCAGAGCGGGAGATAAAGCTGTAATTATCAATATTGTCAGCGGCTGTGGTCGGCATATCAGCTCAACCACAATCACGACGGTGGGGGGATTTATTCCGCTGATTATTGCAGGTGGCGGATTTTGGCCGCCCTTTGCCATCGCTATCGCGGGAGGCACCTTGCTAACAACCTTACTATCACTCGTTTGGGTGCCAACCATGTATCTACTACTAATGAAAAACCGCAATAGGTTAGATACATCGCCGTTGTCGCCTCAAATAGCATCATGAACCAGATATTGATACAACTTATCTTTAAGGTGAAGCCGTTCTAATTTTAAGGCCACAAAGTGCTCATCATTGGTGGGCACTTTGGTTAACTCTAGAGCGCGAATTTTATGGTCTAACTCATGGTAACGCTGCGCCATGGTCGCGAAAATTGCATTGTTTTTTTTAAGATGATGAATATGGTCAGCAAAATCTGGAAACTCATAAATTAACGCATGATTTTCACCCAACATAATGTCACTCCTTGTCGTCTTGTATTGGTTCGATTGCGATAAGCCATGGGAAGTATCCATTTACCCCAAAACTTATCACTCTAGACCGCATTCCCTATCGCAAAGTGCTATATTCCTATCCGCTAAAATAAAGCAAGGTTATCGTGGTAGGAATTGGCAATATGTCAGCGAACTATCTATAAATAATAGAAAATCTTAGACCCATATCAAGACCATGACGTAAAAGTTAGGTTACATTAGCGTTAACCTTTACCCTATAGGATCGCAGAATGAACTATAAAAATTGGCCTATTGCAAAACAGATCGGTGCTCTCGCGTTTGCCCTTACCCTTATTATTTTCTGTATACTCAGTACTCTTTCCTATAAATCCGCTTCAAATGTGCTCGAGGACAAAGGCATTAGTGCCATGAAAGCCGAAATGCACGCTGTATCCGATATGCTTGAGCTTCAATACGATAGCTTGTTGCAACTAGCAAGACGCAATGCCGATGTATTTAAAGAAATGTATCCTGGTCAATTCAGTATCTTGGATAAAACGGTCAATGTACTTGGCGTAAACACGCCAGCATTGTTACATGAAAAAGAACAAATCAACTCTTCAAAGAGTAAAGTTGACCGTTTTGCTAACCTCACAGGTGGCACAGCTACGGTCTTTGCTCTCGCTGGAGATGATTTTGTTCGTATTGCAACCTCCCTTAAAAAACCCGATGGCAGCCGCGCCTTAGGTACCTTTTTAGGTAAAACCCATCCAGGTTATCCGACCTTAATCAAGGGCGAGGTTTATGAAGGTTACGCCAAACTTTTTGGTAAAGACTACATGACCGTCTATCGACCCATTAAGGATCTCCAAGGAAAAGTGATTGGGATCTTATATATCGGTTTTGAAATCACGCAATCCTTAACTCAATTACAAGATGCGGTGAATAAAATCACTCTAAATAGCTGATCCGAATACTGCTACATTTTCGCCGTGCCATGCCCACTGCCAGGAAATGGGGAAACGGTTCCCATAAAATGCCATACCATGCCAAGCAGTTCCCGTATGTTCCTGCAAGCGTGAT
>NZ_LGYY01000174.1:0-14834 GCF_001308045.1 Shewanella sp. Sh95 | reverse complement strand
CTTTACCTGTGAGGCTTTTACCTGATTGCAGATCTTTAAGGGCTTGTTCGAAGTTAAAAGGTTGGGTCATGTGTCATTCCTGTTTTTGAATATTTTACTGAAATGACACAGAATTATGAACACTACCGTGAAACATGAAACAGTGGTACTCTGTGAATATTGCTATCTACTGTTATTTGTTTTTCATCGCTCTTTAATGGATTATTTTCCTGACTTATTACATCTTCCATGGAAGAATTCCTTTCTTTTAGTAGTCGTCATAACGTTAATTTATTTTCAAAAGTTCAAGCCCTTTAGCGGACTCAAACAATCTACCCTAAACCGCAACAACTGTTAACAATTAAGCAAATAAAATTATTCAAAGGAAAGATAAGCCACATATAAACAAAAAGCCCTGCAAAATATTGCAGGGCTTTTAAAAACTATGTTTCCACTGTAAAAGTTGGAAAATTAAAACGGGATATCGTCGTCCCAACCATCATCCAAATCTGGAGTGAAGTTTTGTTGTGGCTGTGGCGCTGGACGCTGCGCAGGTGCCGCTGGCGCTTGATACGCAGGAGCTGCAGGCTTAGGCGCATAACCGCCCTGCTGTGGCTGAGCGTGAGGCTGAACATGGGGCTGCGCCTGTTGCTGACCATAGCTTTGCTGAGCTGGCTGCTGATTGTAGCCAGATTGAGGTTGTGGCGCTGGTGCTTGGTAAGCCGGAGCCGCTTGCGGTGCTGGCGCGTATTGATTTTGCGCAGGAGCTGCTTGTTGTGGGGCTGATTGGTAACCGCCGTTTTGTGGCATACCACCCATTGGGGCGCCTTGGCCTTGACCTTGGTTACGGCCACCTAACATTTGCATGCTACCGCTTTGGTCGATAACCACTTCAGTGCTGTAACGATCTTGACCGCTTTGGTCTTTCCACTTACGCGTTTGCAATTTACCTTCGAGGTAAACCTGTGAACCTTTACGCAGGTACTCACCCGTAATTTCAGCCAACTTGCCAAACAGAACCACACGGTGCCATTCAGTACGTTCTTGCTGTTGACCTTGTTGGTCTTTCCACGATTCGCTGGTCGCAACGGTGATGTTTGCGACTGCGTTACCGTTTGGCATATAACGCACTTCTGGATCTTGTCCCAAATTGCCAACCAAAATTACCTTGTTAACACCACGACTGGCCATTGAAATCTCCTGCGATTCTTTAAATAATCTGTTAATTCAGTATGTTGTTTATAATTGTTGCCGCAAGGGAAAATCCGCATCCCTAAGTATTCGCGGCAATAACACATATTATTGAGCAGAGCCTAACACAGCTCGGGCTTCTCTTAAATCGAAATGCTCGTCAACTTTGAGATAAGCGACTTTCTCGTCTAGCACCACAATCGCTTCAACCACCCCCATCAATTGTGACAGTTGCGCCGCCATATCACGGGCTTGGATTTTGTCTTTAACGGCAGCCTCTAAGGTGTAACTCTTAAGCAGTACAGGATTTTCCATCCCTAAGGTGAGCAATAACCAAATGCCCATTAACACCAACGCGACAATAAACACGCCCACGGCACCGACTAATTGGTACGCACCGCCACCGAGCATACCGCCACAAAAGGCCCCGAAGAATTGGCTGGTCGAATAAACACCCATCGCCGAGCCTTTTTCACCCACGGGGCAGAATTTCGCAATCAAACTCGGCAGCGACGCCTCAAGGTAGTTAAAGCCAGTAAAAAACAGCAGCACGGCCACGCTCAATACCCAGAGGTTGCTGGCAAAAATCGCCATGGCCGCAAGGGCAAACATCATGATCACTAAAGCAATTTGGAACATCGCCTTAGTATTCTTGCGCTTCACCCCGATGATGATTAACGGCACCATCAAGAAGAATGCGCCCACAAACGCAGGGAAATACAGCATCCAATGTTTTTCTTTCACCAGACCCGCATCGACTAAGTCGAGTGGCAAGGCGACAAACACGGCGGTTAACACTAAGTGCAGAATAAAGATCCCCGCATCGAGCCTAAACAGCTGCGGATCGGTCAACATGCGCTTAAGCTTCGCGGGCGCCGCTAAGGTATCGCCCTTAGGTGCGTGGAAAATGGGATTGGGCACCAATAACTGCACAATCAACATGCCTAACACCGCAAGCCCAGCAGTTAAAAAGAATAACCCTGATAAGCCTAAATGCTGCGCCACAATCGGGCCAACCAGTAACGACAGTGCAAACGAGCCACCGATACACATACCAATAATCGCCATGACTTTGGTACGTTGCTCATCCCGTGTTAAGTCGGCCGCGAGCGCCAGCACAGCGGCCGCAATCGCGCCCATTCCTTGTACAGCACGGCCAAACACCACGCCATAGATAGTCTCAGCATTGGCGGCAATTAAACTGCCGATGGCAAACACCACTAAGCCTGCAAGAATGACAGGTTTACGGCCATATTTGTCTGATAAAATCCCCATAGGGATCTGTAAAATGGCCTGAGTTAAGCCATAGGCACCGATGGCAATGCCCACCCAAAGGGGTGAAAAACCTTCTAAATGCCGACCATAAAGTGCAAAGACGGGCATGATCATAAACAAGCCCATCATGCGTAAACCAAATACACTGGCTAAAGAAAACGCGACTCTTGTCTCGGTTCCTGAAAGTCCGTTGTTACCCATGATTTTGCCTTGGATTGAAGTCTTTTAGGGGGCGCATGTTAGCACACCACAAAGCATTTGCTCAAAAGGAAAAACCGTCCTAAGCACTCGTAGTTAACGGGTTGTCCAGCCCCATCGCGACGCCGTTTAAAAGGCACAGTTACGGCCTTAGGTCTTTATTTTAAAGGCTTATCTAAAAGTCGATTCGCTACAAATAGTTAACTTGATACTTACAGAGATAAGCTTAGGCTTGCCCTCATACTTGGATTAATCTTAGTTAATTCGCTAGGTTCATCACGATTATATCGACCACGGCCAAGCATTGGCTTACCGCCAACCCAGAATAGAGATCACAGAATCGACTAAACTCAGCCGCCGAACTGTGCGATACTTAGGCTCATTTTTTTAAGCATAAGACTTGAGCGATAGATGGATAAGATTGAAATACGCGGCGCACGGACCCACAATCTCAAAAATATCAACCTGACTATCCCAAGGGATAAGTTAATCGTTATCACAGGGTTATCGGGATCAGGCAAATCTTCCCTAGCATTTGATACTTTATATGCCGAAGGCCAACGACGTTACGTTGAGTCTCTTTCTGCCTATGCCCGCCAATTCTTAAGCTTGATGGAAAAGCCCGATGTCGATCATATCGAAGGCTTAAGCCCGGCGATTTCCATCGAACAAAAATCAACCTCCCATAACCCACGTTCGACTGTGGGTACCATCACCGAAATTTACGACTATCTACGTCTGCTGTTTGCCCGCGTGGGCGAACCGCGCTGCCCGACTCATGGCCAACCGCTGGCGGCGCAAACCGTGAGCCAGATGGTCGATAAAGTGTTAGAAATGCCCGAGGATAGCCGCTTAATGCTGCTGGCGCCCGTGGTCAACGGCCGTAAGGGTGAGCACGTTAAATTACTCGAGGGTTTATCCGCTCAAGGTTATATCCGCGCCCGTATCGACGGTGAAGTCTGCGATTTAACCGATCCGCCAACCCTCGACTTACACGTTAAGCACACCATCGAAGTGGTGGTCGATCGTTTTAAAGTCCGCAGCGATATCCAGCAGCGCCTCGCCGAATCCTTTGAAACAGCGCTCGAACTCTCGGGTGGGATTGCCGTGGTCGCCAGCATGGATGAAGGCGCCACTGAAGAATTAATCTTCTCGGCCAACTTTGCTTGCCCGCACTGTGGTTACTCGATGGCCGAGCTTGAGCCACGGATTTTCTCCTTTAACAACCCAGCCGGTGCTTGCCCAACCTGCGATGGTTTAGGGGTACAACAGTTTTTCGACCCAGACAGAGTGATCACCAACCCTGAGTTATCCCTGGCTGGCGGCGCGATTCGCGGCTGGGATAGACGTAACTTCTATTACTTCCAGATGCTAAGTTCGCTGGCCGACCACTATAAGTTCGATGTCGAAGTTCCCTTCGAACAGTTGTCGGATAAGGTGAGAAAAATCGTTCTCTACGGTTCAGGTAAAGACAGCATCGCCTTCAAATACATCAACGACCGTGGCGATGTGGTGGTGCGCAATCACCCCTTCGAAGGCATCTTAAATAATATGGACCGGCGTTACCGTGAGACCGAAAGTAACGCGGTGCGCGATGAGTTAGCCAAATTTATCAACACCCAAGCTTGCCAAAGCTGTGGCGGTTCGCGTCTGCGTGAAGAGGCTCGCCACGTATTTATTGGCGATCTAAACTTGCCGAAACTGACCGTTTGGTCAATTGGTGAAGCCCTAGATTATTTTGACAAACTCGAGTTCAACGGCCAAAAAGCACAAATTGCTGAAAAAATCCTCAAGGAAGTGCGCGACCGTTTAGGTTTCCTCGTCAATGTTGGCCTTAACTATTTAAGCCTATCACGCTCGGCCGAGACCCTCTCGGGCGGTGAAGCGCAGCGTATTCGCTTAGCCAGCCAAATCGGTGCTGGGCTTGTCGGCGTAATGTATGTGCTCGATGAGCCTTCTATCGGCTTGCACCAGCGGGATAACGAGCGTCTACTGCAAACCCTGATCCACCTGCGGGATTTAGGCAACACAGTGATTGTGGTAGAGCACGATGAAGATGCTATTCGTATGGCGGATCATATTATCGATATCGGCCCAGGCGCTGGCGTCCATGGTGGTGAAGTGATTTGCGACGGTCCGATTGAGAAAATTATCGCCTGCGACGAGTCCGTCACTGGGCAGTACATTTCGGGTAAACGCAATATTCATATCAGTACCCCACGTACGCCGTTCGACCCGAAACAAGTGATTGAGCTCTACGGCGCCCGCGGCAATAACCTGCGTAATGTAGATTTAACCATCCCTGTGGGATTATTCACCTGTGTGACTGGAGTATCGGGCTCAGGTAAATCGACGCTGATTAACGATACCTTCTTTAGAATTGCCCACAAACAACTCAACGGCGCCACCGTCGATGAGCCCGCGCCTTACGATCGCATTGTCGGCATGGAGCAATGCGATAAAGTGGTCGATATCGACCAAAGCCCGATTGGCCGCACTCCGCGATCAAACCCCGCCACTTATACTGGCATCTTTACCCCAATTCGGGAGATTTTTGCCGGAACGCAGGAATCCCGAACTCGTGGTTATCAGGTCGGGCGCTTCTCCTTTAACGTCAAAGGTGGTCGCTGCGAGGCCTGCCAAGGCGATGGCTTAATTAAAGTCGAAATGCACTTCCTGCCCGATGTGTATGTGCCCTGCGATGCCTGTAAGGGCAAACGTTATAACCGCGAAACCTTAGAAGTGCGCTACAAGGGCAAGAATATCCACGAAGTGCTGCAAATGACGGTGGAAGATGCCCGCGAATTTTTCGATGCCGTGCCTGCGATTGCCCGCAAACTGCAAACCCTAATGGATGTGGGTTTGTCCTACGTACGTTTAGGCCAGAGCGCGACCACGTTGTCGGGCGGTGAGGCCCAAAGGGTAAAACTGGCCAAGGAACTCTCTAAACGCGATACCGGTAAGACCTTGTATATATTGGATGAACCAACCACAGGCCTGCACTTTGCCGATATCCAATTGCTGCTGGATGTACTGCATCGACTCAAATCCCACGGCAACACGATTGTGGTGATTGAGCATAATCTGGATGTGATTAAAACCGCAGACTGGATTATCGACTTAGGCCCTGAAGGCGGCGGTGGCGGCGGTACAATCCTCGCCACAGGCACACCAGAAGAAGTAGCCTTGCATCCTACCTCACACACGGCACGCTTCTTAAAGCCGCTGCTGGAGCGGGATGCACAACTAGCAACGCAGTCATAATCAGGTAAGGCTTCAACCTCAACGACGCCTTGGGAGAACACTCCCAAGGCGCACTCCATCGAGGAGGATATTTTGTTAGAACATCGCCCCAACTTAACCAGCTTAAGTCGCGTTAATGTCATGCTCATTACCTGTTTAGGACTAATGCTATTCGCACTTGCTATCGCGGCTATCGATCCGATTATCGGTCAACCCACTCGTTTACAAGTTACTGTCATAGATAGCACCGCAGAAAATAGCCTACTGGCATTACCCGATGGCCGAGTCACCACGCTTGCCCAAGGTGGACTCACCAAAAATACTCAGGTCACCCTGTGCTCGCGCACACATTTGGTCTCAGGCTTAGAGCACTTTAATTTAAGCCCGCACCAAGAGGCGGCGCTCTCCCCCGAGATCCAGGTATTAGATTAAATCCACATTAGGGCCCATGCACTCTAGCTAAATCCCTGTTAGGCTGAGGAATGATCGTTCCTATTGCCAACCTTAAGGATAATCATGGGCAATTTGGCGCATGCACTCACTGCAATCATCCGCTCATGGTCTCCATGCATGGGCTTATTGCGCTTTTTTACCCTTAGCCTATGTATGGGACTCATGGCCTGTACTAGCCAACCTGCCGAATATACTTGCTCACCTGAGGCGATTGGATTGAATTGGGCAGCCCCCGCAGATCTTAAGCAAACAGTAGCAACACTCAGCTCAGCAGAATTAATGGGGCGTAAAACCCAAACAGAAGGCGCAGCCAAGGCGCGCGACTATTTAAACCGCCAGTTTCAACAACTAGGCCTTAAACCTTGGGGAACAACCTTCGAGGTTCCCTTCGAATATTTCACCCTATTTAGCCAAGAGGAGGGAAGCAATCTGGTCGCCTTAGCGCCAGCGCGACAACCTACGGATAAATGGCGTATTGTAGTCGCCCACTATGATCATCTCGGCATAAAAGGCGGCAAGGTTTACCACGGTGCCGATGACAATGCCTCCGGCGTTGCCGCATTACTCGCCATCGCCAACCACTGGCAAGCGCAGCAACGCGCTGCACCCGACTCACTCCCCAACATTAACTTAATGTTTGTCGCGACCGATGCCGAAGAACCTGGACTGTTTGGCAGCACTGCCTTAGTGGAGCAACTCAAGCAGCGAATGCCTGAAGCGCAATTTGAACTGATGCTCAATCTGGATATGATTGGCCACCCAAGTCGCCCTTACGCGATTTACCTTGAGGGCAGCCGCAACTTTTATCAATTTCCTCAATTTAGGCCAATGTTGAATCAATCTAACGGCCTGTGCATCAAACTCAGTCACCCTAAGCCTGTGGGGAGAAGTATCCAGAGCACTAATTGGCTAAGAGCATCGGATCATTATCCCTTTCATCAGGCTAAAATCCCTTGGCTATATTTTGGTGTGCCCACCCATCCGCAATATCATACGCCGGAGGATACCTACGAGACCTTGGACTATGTTTTTCTCGCCGCTGTAGCGGAATCGGCTTTTGAATTAATTAAACTCGATGGCAACTTTTTGAAAAATTAGCCGAAGTGGCGCGTTTCTTGCTCAGTTTTTGTGAAAAAACCTTCCTAAACGGTGGATTTATCCTTATCCGGATTGGTAAAGCGGCTTATATGCTGCTATAATCCGTCGTTCGCGGGAAATCGACACGGGGTTGATTTTCTGTCTGTGAAACTTAAGCGCCAATCCGCGCGCATCCACAAGGCTACAACTCAATGTCATCCGATGAAAGAACTTTCCGTGAACTCGGCCTATCCGAGAATTTGTTGCGTGCTCTTGACGAGCTAGGTTATGAAAAACCAACGCCAATCCAATCAGCCAGTATTGATCCACTTATGGCTGGCAAAGATATTTTAGGTCAAGCGCAAACAGGTACAGGTAAAACTGGCGCCTTCGCGCTGCCGCTGCTGAATAAAGTCACCAGCCAAACCACACCACAAATTTTAGTATTAGCACCAACGCGTGAACTTGCAGTTCAAGTTGCTGAAGCGTTCAGTAGCTATGCCAAATTTATTAAGAATTTCCATGTACTGCCGATCTACGGTGGTCAAAGCATGCAACAACAGTTGAATGCCCTCAAACGTGGTCCACAAGTTATCGTGGGTACGCCTGGTCGTGTAATGGACCATATGCGTCGTGGCACGTTAAAACTCGATTCATTAAAAGCACTCGTGCTCGATGAAGCCGACGAAATGCTAAAAATGGGCTTCATCGATGATATCGAATGGATCCTTGAGCACACGCCAAGCGAGCGCCAATTGGCACTATTCTCGGCCACAATGCCAGAGCAAATTAAACGTGTTGCTAACCAGCATTTACGTAGCCCTGTACATGTGCGTATCGAGTCTAGCCAAACGACAGTTGAGTCAATCGAACAACGTTTCGTACAGGTATCACAGCACAATAAATTAGAAGCGTTAGTACGCGTATTAGAAGTTGAAAATACTGAAGGTATCATCATCTTCGTTCGTACTCGTAACTCATGCGTTGAATTAGCTGAAAAACTTGAAGCCCGTGGCTATGCCTCATCACCTTTACATGGTGATATGAACCAACAAGCCCGTGAGCGTGCAGTTGAACAACTCAAAAACGGCAAGCTAGACATCCTGATCGCGACTGACGTTGCGGCCCGTGGTCTAGACGTTGAGCGTATTGGCCACGTAGTAAACTACGATATCCCATACGATACAGAAGCTTACGTTCACCGCATTGGTCGTACTGGCCGCGCAGGTCGTAATGGTATGGCAATTCTGTTCGTTACCAGCCGTGAAATGCGTATGTTGCGCACTATCGAGCGTGCGACTAACAGCCGTATTTCGCCAATGAAAGTACCAAGCCCAGAAACCGTTGCAGAACGTCGCCTGTCACGCTTGGGTGAGCAGCTCGCTCAAACCATGAACAACGATCTCGAATTTATGCGTGAAGCCGTTGCTCAGTTATGCCAACAGCTTGAAGTGGATACCGATCTGCTCGCAGCGGCCCTACTGCACCAAGTTCAGCAGGAACGTCCACTGCAATTACCTGCGATTCAAGAACGTGTTCGTGATGAACGCAGTGAGCGTAGCGAACGTAGTTCAGACCGTGGTGCTGACCGTGGCGAACGCCGTAGCCGTGAATCTCGTCCAATGCCAGCAAGCTTAGGTAGCGCTGAAGCGTTAAAAGACAATCCAGACCTGAAAATGTGCCGTTATGTGATCGACGTAGGTCGTGAAAATGGCGTAGGTGTAGGCAATATCGTTGGTGCTATCGCAAACGAAGCCAATATCGACAGCCGTTATATCGGTGCAATCCAACTTTATGATTCAGTGACAACTGTTGACCTGCCAGACGGCATGCCAAAAGATGTACTGCAACACCTGAAGAAAGTGCGTGTGTGTGGTAAGCCATTGAATATCCGTGAAGCTGGCGACCAAGTCTTTGTTGACTCTGGCCGTGGTGCCCGTAGCGACCGTCGTCCACGTAGCGACCGCCCAGCCGGTGATCGTAAGCCACGTGCAGCGTCGGGTGACAAGCCGTTTGCTGACCGCAAACCACGTTCAGACAAGCCAGCAGGCGAACGTAGACCACGTAAACCACGCGAAGAGTAATCCGCAAACCTAAACCCTTAGGTCAAGCGCATAAAAAAGGAGCCTAGGCTCCTTTTTTGTTATCCAATATTTTCCAAATTAACTCATACTTGGCCCAAATTAACTTGCACTTAAGCCTGCATGTC
The DNA here is from genome assembly GCF_001308045.1 of Shewanella sp. Sh95. Taxonomy (NCBI): domain Bacteria; kingdom Pseudomonadati; phylum Pseudomonadota; class Gammaproteobacteria; order Alteromonadales; family Shewanellaceae; genus Shewanella; species Shewanella sp. Sh95. The sequence goes on along the minus strand of NZ_LGYY01000174.1, from coordinate 5,209 downwards.
TATTAGTGTCGGCGTAGACTTTAACAACGCATCTAGTGTATTTCGATGAAAAAAGCCTTTAACGCCGGACTGTTATCCGCCTTTGTCGCCCCCGGCAGCGGCCATTTTTACCTAAAACATAAACGCACTGCACTGGTATTTTTTAGCTTAGCGGTCGTGAGCCTTGTACTGCTACTCATGCAAATCTATCAAGTGGCGCAAGTGATCGCCTTAGATATTCAAAACGGCACCTTACCGCTTGATATCGGCATTATTTCTGCCGAAATCACCCAACAAACCCAGACCACAATTGCTAATGCCAATGAACTGCTCTATGGCTTTTTACTCTGCTGGTTAGTGGCATTACTCGACAGTATTCGGCTTGGGCTTAAACAAGATAAGCAAGATTCCCTAACCGCAAACACATCGAGTGAGAATTGACATAAAGTGATATAAAACCTTATCAATCTGGCATCGTGTGCACTTAGTCTTTTGGGATTGCCACTGCCCAAGCTTCAATAAAACTCTGATAATTGCCAATGAGTAAATCCGCCGCGAGTGCATAGTCGGGCACATCTTCAGGGCAGTAGAGGGCGCAGCGGCTACCGGCGTTTTGCGCAGTTTGCAGATCGAATAGGTAATCCCCCACATACAAGATATCCGCCGGACTCAACTGCCATTGCTCGCAAATCAAGTGGATCCCCTGTGGGTGAGGCTTTGGCTCGGCATCGTAACGGGTCAGTACTAAGGGGATATCAATACCGAGTTTTTCAATGGTGATTTTGGCTGCCTCGGGCATATTGCGGGTCAAAATCGCCAGCGGCAGTTGTCTTGCCTTTAAAAACGTAATCAACGCCTGCGCGCCTTCAATCCAGCTCGCTTGGCGCGAGCTGGCAAGCTCATAGTCATGGACAATTTCCAGCGCCTGCATCTTGGCCATAGTGGTCTCAAGGTTATGTATATGCTCGAGAATATCGGTACCCGATCCAATACCTAATGCCGCTCTTAAGCCTTTAAAGTCAGGGTTTGAATGGGCAAGCGTACCGTCGAGATCGAAGATAACCCCGCGGATCTGTTCTAATTCAATATCGGTCAGGCGTGTGATCACTAGGATACCTATTCAGCTGCCAGTTAAATGGGTTGTAAACGTCTCGCGCGGCGCTGGCGATACAGGGGCAGCAACTGCACCACCATCACTGACACAATAATCACACCTATGCCAAAGAGCGATAAAGCATCTAACTCATCGGCCTTAAACACGTCAGGCCACCAACCGATACTCACCACTAACGCCGTGGCACTAAAGCTAAATACTGGCGTTAACGCCAACATGGCGCTCACCTGTGCCGTCGGCCAATACTTCATTGATTGCCCAAAACAGCCGTAGGCAATCAAGGTATTGGCGGCGCAAAACAGCGCCACTTGCCAGTCAAAGCTATCCATTTGCGCAAATTGGCTAAAGTCGCTAAAGGGCGCCATCGCAAAAATACCTAAGGCATAGATAACTAAGAGTACGTTGGCGGGGGACAAACGGTTCAACAGTGACTTTTGCAGCAGCGCATAAGTGGTCCATGACAATGCAGAAAACTGCACTATCATCACCCCAAGCCAGATCTCATGGTTATCGGTGGCGGAAAAATCTAAAAAGGGATGGAAAAACATTAACATCCCTAAGGCTAAAGCGGCAAAACAACTGAGCTGCACCGCATTCAAGCGTTCTTTAAAAAATAACACGCCGCCAAAGGCGAGGAAAAATGGCGAGGTTTGAAAATTAAGTTGCGCCGCGCCCGGGGCTAAATAGTCGAGGGAATAGACGAATGACACATAGTTAAGCATTAAAAACAGTCCGGCGAGGATAAGCCTGAGCCAAACCTTGGCATCGAGCGCCGCAAACTGTTTCAAACTCCCAGCACTCCACTGCACCAAAATACTGACGATGAGCGCCACCAAAAACCGAAACCAAGTCAAGGTCACCGGATCGATAAAACTCCCCGATAGCTTAAGTGCTATAGGTAAAATCCCCCAAAACAACACGGCGACAGAAATAAACAATAACCCCAATTGAGCATGGTTATTTGCCAAGGATCCAGAGTGGCTTTGATTCACGGAAAAGTCCCAGTAGTACAGCAGAAAGGAACGCCATTCTGGCACCGCACCGCGCTAAGATCTAGCCTAAAAAGCGATTAACTTATCCGCCTGTTTGGATAATTAAGCTGACACTCAATCAATCTTGCTCGGCGATAAATGCTCAGCATTTGAAGATAAGTTTTATCAAGCCTTTGCCAACACAAAAAGGTATATTGAGCGCAATTTCTCTTTTGGCCCAGATTGGATTTATAGAGTCAATTGATATCTTATGTACACATTTATTGCGGCATAAGCCACTCTATATAAGTCTTTAAAAATAAGTCAGTTAGGATAAAAAATGTCACCAATAGACACGAAAGCACAGCTTGAGTCCATTAACGCAGCAGCACAAGAACTCGCGCAGCGCCGCGCTAAAGGTGAAGCGGGCGACCTGTTGCAAGAAGCGTTAAGGCCCAAGAATTTCCCCCACGCCTTTGCCATCCAACAAGCGATTGCGCAGCAATTTAGCGCCCAAGGCAACCCGATTGCGGGTTGGAAGTGCCTGCTCCCAACGGCAGAAAAAACCGTAGTGGCGCCCATCTATCAACACGATGTGTATATCGAAACCGCCGAGTGCCAGCTTTATCCTTCAAGCAAAGGGCTAGCCCGTATCGAACCTGAGCTCGCCTTTGAAATCGGCAACGATTTACCGCCACGTGCCACGCCCTATTCTGAGGCAGAAATCGACGCCGCCCTAGGTAAAACCCGCCTCGCCTTAGAACTTATCAAAAGTCGTTATCAAAACCCCAGCGAAGCTAATCACTTCGATGCCCTCGCCGATGGGTTAGTCAATCAAGGCCTATGGCTAGGGCCAGAACTATCTGCACCAACCGAGAGAGAAACAGGCCATTTCGCCCTGAGTGTTGAAATTGCTCATAACGAGCAGCAACAGAGCGAAACGCTACAAAAAGCCGCTGTTCATCCAAACGGTTTCCCTAAGGCCGGGCTTTATTGGTTAGTCAACTTTTTATCCGCCCAAGGGATTGGCTTAACCCGAGGACAATATGTGATCACTGGCTCCTATGCGGGGGTATTAGATTTGCCACTCAATCAAACCTGCCAATTCCACTACGGTGAGTTAGGCCAATTTGGTTTGCGGTTTGTGACTAAATAAGTCTCTGCCTAAAGGGTGCCAAGCCCATAGGCAAAGTAAGAAGGTAGGCAAAGGCTTACCTTCTTACCTTGCCTAGCGACCAACTGCCGAAAACAAACTTGTATCAAGAGTGAAACATTTGTACTATCCGAAAAAACTAAACATAAGGATATACAAGATGTTAGACGGAAAAATATTACCCTTAGCCAGTCTATTTGCTTTAGCCTTAAGTACTTCGTTACCTTTAACCGCCTCGGAAAACAGCTTTTCCCAAGCCTACAGTGACTACCAAGCCGCACTCAAACAAGGTGATAACGACCAAATAGAAGCCAGTGCCAAAAGGGCCTTCGAATTGGGCGAAGCTCAATATGCCAAGGACAGTGTCGACTTAGCTAACCTCGCCATGAACTGGGCTGGTGCGATAGAGAAGCAAGTCGCCCCTTACCCATTTGAAGAAAAGAATTTGCCAAAAACAGCTAAGGCGAATGAGTTATATCAACTCGCATTAAGCAATTATAAAAAACATTACGGCGAGCATGCCGCTGAGCTTATCGACCCACTACTCGGCGCAGCGGAAACCTCACCTAAGCTGACTGTGGCGAAGGGGATTTTTGAAGATGCTATTGAAATTGCAGAAAAAACTGCAAATAAAAAGCTGTTGGCGAATATAAAAATGGCAGCCTTTACTCGTCTCAGCAACACAGAATTGTACACTGCTAAGGTAAGAGACTATGCCTTCGAGGCCTATGAAACTTACAAAGAAATCCTGCCCGAAAATGCCCTCGACAGAGTCAAAGCCACCTATGTCGTCGGTGCCGTTGAATATGCCGAAAAGCATGATGACAAGGCGATTCCGTTGCTTTTAGAAGTGGTTAAGCAGTTTGACGCCCTTAACTTTAGCCATCCCTATGCCTTAAGTGCCCACGCTTATTTAGTCGAACTGTATGAGCGCCAAGGAAAGCGTGACGAGTCCACCGCCCACTGTATCGCCATCGGCAAAATGCGACCTTGGGCCGACACACAGGAACAGCAACCGCTATTTCGCACGGTGCCCAAATACCCTAAGTCCTACCTCATGCAACGTAAAAGTGGCTATGTGACCCTTAACTTCACAGTTGATGAGATGGGATTTGTGAAAAATCCTGAAGTGCTCGAATCCAAAGGCGGTGTACTATTTGAAAAATCCACACTGAAAATGATCGAAGAATGGCGCTATGCGCCTAAGTTTGAACATGGCAAGCCCGTGCCAGCACAAACGACTGTGCGTATAGACTATTTCACCGATAAGTCTTAATCGGTTACTTCACCTCATATCCCAGCCCATCGCCTAATCCCGATGGGCTGTTTTTATTTTCTGAAGTAACTGAAGCAACTGAAGCAACTAGCCCTCGCTTTATCCGGCTTAAACAAGTCTCACAAATACAAGCCGTCGCAGGCTGCGATAATAGTTGCGCTAACTTATCAGCACTCAGCCCTACTGTAGCGTTTGTTGATAAGCCTGCCGCCAAATCGCCAGATAGCAATTGAGTCAGATTAGGAAACCTCTGCTTAGCACACCAACACTCACTAATATCAGCCCCAAGAGTCATTGCACACTGATTCGCCCCTTGGCATAAAGGGCACAGCTGCGCTGCATTGAACTGAGGTTCGGGTAAGGGCTGAGGCACGGTAATCCTTATGGCATCGGAGTAATAACGCAGAGATAATAATGGTTTTTTGCAACTCAAGCTGAGTTGATTTGCACCAAGGTTAGACTTTAAAGCTTTTCAAACTACGTTTGAATGCTTTAGTTTACAAGTCGTGGGGCTTCCAGATTGGCTCTGTTTAGCACAATGCAATATTGATTGCGGCCTTACGGCCGAGGTGAATCAAAGTCGTGGGGTTCCCCCTGTGTCAGGATTGTTGTCACCCCTAAATAATCATTATTTTTAAAGACAGGGTGCGGCAAAAGAGAACAAAATGGCTCGGTATTCACCAGAACGTAAAGAGGCGATCCTTAAAAAATTATTA
>NZ_LGYY01000136.1:0-15140 GCF_001308045.1 Shewanella sp. Sh95 | reverse complement strand
CCGTTAGACATTTGTGATGCACTCTATCTTATTAGGGATAGAGTGGTATCCCCTAGGGGATTCGAACCCCTGTTACCGCCGTGAAAGGGCGGTGTCCTAGGCCTCTAGACGAAGGGGACACAAGGACTTATGTTTTTCCTCATAACTGAGGTCTTGCTATTTATCTCAAACAACTCGTTAGTCATTTGTGATGCACTCTATCTTATTAGGGATAGAGTGGTATCCCCTAGGGGATTCGAACCCCTGTTACCGCCGTGAAAGGGCGGTGTCCTAGGCCTCTAGACGAAGGGGACACAAGGACATATTAATTTGACAACTATTATGACTAACAGTGCTCTCGCTTAATATGGCGAAATTGGTGGAGCTAGACGGGATCGAACCGTCGACCTCTTGCATGCCATGCAAGCGCTCTCCCAGCTGAGCTATAGCCCCAAACTCTTTCGACAAAACTGAAACTCAGTATATCGCAGAAATTTAGATTTGTTCTTACCAGACAACTCGTTAGCTATTTGGTAGGAGCACTATGCCGTAAAACATAGTGGTATCCCCTAGGGGATTCGAACCCCTGTTACCGCCGTGAAAGGGCGGTGTCCTAGGCCTCTAGACGAAGGGGACACAAGGACATATTAATTTGAATTTCGTTAAAAACTCTCGCTTAATATCGGCGGTAAGTTTGGTGGAGCTAGACGGGATCGAACCGTCGACCTCTTGCATGCCATGCAAGCGCTCTCCCAGCTGAGCTATAGCCCCAAACTTATTAAACCACATTTAAGTGCACTACAAGCATTTGCTCGTCTGTGTCTCAACTGCGAGGCGCATTCTATGCAGCGCACCTAAATGTGTCAACTCGTTTTTTAGGAATTTATTCTATCTGCTACAAATTCAATCGCTTTGGATATTCTTTGCTCAGAGCGTGCCTTTCCTATTAAGAATAAGGTGATATCTAAGCCTGGAGACTGCCCTGCTCCGGTCACAGCGACACGTAATGGCATCCCCACTTTACCCATACCCACTTCTAATTCCGCAGCGGTGGCTTCAATCGCTTGGTGGATACCTTCAACGGTCCACTCCGGTAATGCCGCTAGCTTTTGTTGCACTAATTGTAATGGCTCAAGTGCCACACCACGTAAATGCTTTTTCGCCTGCTCGGCATCGAACTCAGCAAAATCTTCATAGAAGTAACGGCTAGATGCAGCTAACTCTTTTAACGTTTTGGCACGTTCAGCTAATGCTGTCACTACAGCTGATAAAGCTGGACCATTTGACGTATCAATCTTTTGATCGTCCATATGCCATTGTAAGTGGGAAGCCACATATTCAGGATCAAGCGTCTTAATATAGTGTTGGTTTAACCAAACCAGTTTTTCGGTATTAAAGGCTGAAGGGGCTTTGTTAATATCATCTAACTTAAAGTACTGCTTCATTTCCTCTAAAGAGAACACTTCTTGGTCGCCATGTGACCAACCTAAACGTACTAAATAGTTAAGCAGTGCTTCAGGCAGATAACCATCATCACGGTATTGCATCACGCTTACCGCACCATGGCGCTTAGACAGCTTGGCACCATCATCCCCTAAGATCATCGATACGTGGGCGTATTCAGGAATAGGTGCACCCAATGCTTTAAGGATGTTGATTTGGCGTGGCGTGTTGTTGATATGGTCTTCACCACGCACTACACAGGTAATCCCCATATCCCAATCGTCTACCACTACACAGAAGTTATAGGTAGGTACACCATCGGTACGAGCAATGATCAGATCATCTAACGAGTCGTTTGAGAATTCGATACGGCCACGAACATGGTCATCAAATACGACTGAACCACCGATAGGGTTTTTAAAACGTACAACAAAAGGCTCATCAGTATCACGCGCCGGCAAGTCACGGCAGCAACCATCGTATTTTTGCGCTTCGCCATTTGCCGCTTGTGCTTCTCTTAACGCATCGATACGTTCACGCGAGCAATAACATTTATAGGCTGTGCCCTGCTCTAACATTTGCGCGATGATTTCGTTATAACGATCAAAACGCTTAGTTTGATAGTACGGGCCCTCATCCCACGTTAGACCTAACCAGTTCATGCCCTCTAAAATGGCATCACAAGCGGCCTGAGTAGAACGCTCAATATCCGTATCTTCGATACGTAAAACAAACTCACCGTTATTGGCACGGGCTTGTAACCAAGAATAAAGTGCAGTACGGGCACCGCCCACGTGCAAAAAGCCTGTTGGGCTAGGGGCAAAACGCGTCTTAGTTGTCATAGTGGGACACTAACCTATATAAAGTCGTCTAGATAAAGACAATCACGATAAAAAGTGGGCTTATTCTAGCAGCCTAAGTCAGCGCTGCAAATGGAACATATCCGCTGATAATACAGATAACACAAAAGTCGATGTATTAATTCGATATAGATATCGCTAGCTGACCAATCATAATAGAAACTAAACGCGCTCACTCACCTCGACTCAGGATCATAAATGTATACCAGCGCTGTTGAACTCATGCCCTATAACCGACCTAAAAATCCATCGTCTCGTCGATATAGAAAACCTGAAAAAGTTTAGTGGTTATTTGTGCGGTAATATTCACTATGGGCTGATATACAAAGCTTGCTTAAATCACTCAATCTTAAATTGCCCAATAAAGTAACACTTTAAATGAGCCCGTGATTAACATTAAGTCAATGCGAACAAAAATAGCGCAACCAATGCTTTTTTCATTAAAAAGCGTTGACACCCGATCGAACCTCCCTATAATACGGCTCCACACAGCAGAGGTCGCTTAGCTCAGCTGGGAGAGCACCTCCCTTACAAGGAGGGGGTCACTGGTTCGATCCCAGTAGCGACCACCATGTGTTAAATGCAAATTTAATCATGGTTTACATGTTGTTATATACCCGGGTCGCTTAGCTCAGCCGGGAGAGCACCTCCCTTACAAGGAGGGGGTCACTGGTTCGATCCCAGTAGCGACCACCATATAACCTCACTGTGTAGTCATTCCCAGGTCGCTTAGCTCAGCTGGGAGAGCACCTCCCTTACAAGGAGGGGGTCACTGGTTCGATCCCAGTAGCGACCACCATATTTGTGAATGACATAAAAATTTGTATTGAAAGAATTCCGGTCGCTTAGCTCAGCCGGGAGAGCACCTCCCTTACAAGGAGGGGGTCACTGGTTCGATCCCAGTAGCGACCACCATATTCTTCATTACTGATTTACCCCGGGTCGCTTAGCTCAGCCGGGAGAGCACCTCCCTTACAAGGAGGGGGTCACTGGTTCGATCCCAGTAGCGACCACCATATTCTGCACTACTGATTTACCCCGGGTCGCTTAGCTCAGCCGGGAGAGCACCTCCCTTACAAGGAGGGGGTCACTGTTTCGATCCCAGTAGCGACCACCATATTTACCTCAAAAACTTTACCGCCTTAGTATCTCAACTATGCTTGTTCTAAATCAGCATGACGTTAATTGAGTCCATTACTTAGCATTTACCCTAATTTTGGCTAAAACGCGCTGATTCATTGTCTTGAGCAATTTGGAGATCAGCACTATGGCTAGCGTCAGTCAATCCGCATCCCTCACCAATATCGCCGCTTATCTTAAACATACTCATTCCTGTGACGAGCAAACAGCCTTAAGAGAAGCCCGTGAGGTCATGCAAAACCTTCTGAGTATGCGCCAAAAAGGGTTTATTACTGGCTGGTATTTCGATGAACGTGGACATTTGGAGTTACTCCCAAGTGATGAAATCTTAAAACGAATAGGCGAAGATCATGGCTGACCGTCACTGTGCTTCATCTTAACCATGTCACCGTCTCCCTACTCTACAGTCATTTTTCAAACCATTTTTGATCAAAAAGCAACTTATTTTGCTCAGTTAACCATCAAGCTAAAAACCTCAGCTCATACCCCACAAAATGCAGTTTGGGTGGATTTCCCCCCATAGGTAAAATCAACGTGAGCGAGATCTCACCCACAAAACTAAAAGTGTGACAAACATCAAATGAACTACACTTTATTAACCAAACACTTACAGAATCCATCGTAAGTTGGCGTGGTATTTGCCTTTAATAAGACAGACCTCAGGGAAATCAAGGCTGTATTCCTACTCACACTTGGTAACAAACTAACCAAGGCTGAGGACAAATCCTAACAACAGAAAAAGGAACTCAAAATGACATTGAATCAACAAACTGGATTGACCCGTCCACTCAAAACCTTAGTCAAAATGCTCGCCGTTGCCTCCGTATTCGCAACCAGCTTTAACGTATTTGCAGAACCGATTGAAATTAAGTTTTCACACGTTGTGGCAGAAAATACGCCCAAAGGCCAAATGGCACTGAAGTTTAAAGAACTCGTTGAGCAACGTTTACCGGGTGAATACAAGGTCAGTGTATTTCCTAACTCACAGTTATTTGGGGATAACAACGAGTTAGCAGCACTATTGCTAAACGATGTGCAATTTGTAGCACCTTCACTCTCAAAATTTGAACGTTACACCAAACGCTTACAAGTTTTCGACTTACCTTTCCTGTTCAATGACATGGATGCAGTAAACCGTTTCCAACAGGGTGAAGCAGGTCAAACACTACTCAACTCAATGAGCCGTAAAGGGATTGTGGGTTTAGGCTATTTACACAATGGTATGAAGCAGTTTTCTGCAAACGCACCACTCAAGCAACCTTCAGATGCTAAAGGCTTAAAATTCCGTGTAATGGCATCTGACGTATTAGCCGCACAGTTTGATGCAGTTGGCGCTATCCCCGTGAAAAAACCATTCTCTGAAGTGTTCACCCTGCTACAAACCCGCGCGATTGACGGTCAAGAAAACACTTGGTCTAACACTTACTCACAAAAATTCTATGAAGTTCAAAGCCATATTACAGAAAGTAACCATGGCGTATTGGATTACATGGTCGTGACCTCTGATGCCTTCTGGAAAAGCTTACCTGCGGACAAACGTAAAGTGATCAAAGAAGCATTAGACGAATCTATCGCTTTAGGTAACAAAATCGCTGCAGAAAAAGATAACGAAGACAAGCAATTAATTCTTGATTCAAAACGTTCTCAATTGGTGACCTTAACCCCAGCAGAACGTCAACAATGGGTTGATGTGATGAAACCAGTATGGGCTAAGTTTGAAGACCAAGTCGGTAAAGATGTGATTGAAGCCGCTGTTGCTGCAAATAAATAATAATGAAATAAGCCGCTTAATCTCATTTTGAGGTTAAGCGGTATTTAAGCGAGGGGAGTACAGCTGTGATATCGCGAATTTTTGGTTACTTTGAAGAAGGGGTGCTCAATCTCTTGATCACCTTAATGACACTCTTAGTGTTTACAGAGGTAGTGGCACGGTTTTTCTTCAATACCGGTTTCTTATGGATCCAAGAACTCACCTTAACCATGTGTGGTTGGTTTGTACTCTTTGGTATGTCCTATGGGGTGAAAGTCGGCGCTCACATCGGTGTTGATGCGTTTGTAAAAAATCTACCACCTAAAGCTAAAAAGCTCACATCTCTAGTGACAGCATTGATTTGCTTGGCTTATTGCGGACTATTTCTAAAAGGTAGCTGGCAATATCTGTCGCAGATGTACCAAATTGGCGTTCCGATGGAAGATATTCATTTCCCTAAGTTTTTGTTAAACAGCTTAGATCCTGACTTTGCTTGGAACACATTAAAAATTGATATTGAAGACGGCGCTGTGCCAATTTGGTTATCCCAAAGCATTCTATTGATTGGTTTTAGCATGTTGACTTGGCGTTTCTTAGAACTGTTTATCGCTATCCTGCGCAACCAAGTATCTGGGTTCCAATTTGCCGATGAAGCGAAAGAAAGCATGCATTTAATTGATGAAGCTGCTCAGCACGCACAACAAGAAACAGACAATAAGGAAGCGAAGTAATGGCCATTGCGACCCTCTTTACTGCCCTTCTCGTCTGTATGTTTTTAGGTATGCCTATCGCAATTGCGTTAGGTTTCTCGAGCATGCTGACGATTTTATTCTTTTCCAACGATTCCCTCGCCTCTGTGGCATTAAAACTTTATGAGTCATCGTCAGAGCACTATACCCTGCTGGCGATCCCTTTCTTTATTCTGTCCTCGGCTTTCCTATCAACCGGTGGCGTGGCAAGGCGGATCATCGACTTTGCAATGGATAGTATCGGCCATATCCGTGGCGGTTTAGCCATGGCCTCTGTGATGGCCTGTATGTTATTTGCCGCGGTTTCAGGTTCTTCCCCAGCGACAGTAGCCGCAATTGGCTCAATTGTTATCGTTGGCATGGTAAAAGCAGGTTATCCCGAAAAGTTTGCTTCAGGGGTAATTACCACCTCTGGCACTTTAGGGATTTTGATCCCACCTTCAATCGTGATGCTAGTATATGCAGCGGCGACAGAAGTCTCTGCGGCTAAAATGTTCATGGCGGGTTTAATTCCAGGCTTAATGATGGGTTTCCTACTGATGATAGTGATTTATATCGTCGCCCGTTTTAAGAATCTGCCATCACGTCCCTTCCCTGGCTTTAAGCAACTGGGAATTTCAAGTGCCAAAGCCTTAGGCGGTCTGGCGCTGATCTTTATCGTGTTAGGTTCAATCTACGGCGGTGTAGCCAGCCCAACTGAAGCCTCTGCCGTGGCTTGTATGTATGCATACTTTATTGCGGTATTTGGATATCGTGATATTGGTCCATTGAAAAATGTCGCATGGCGTAACCCTAATGAAGCCATCCCAAGCGCGATCGCTCGTAACTTAGGTCATATGGTGCTGGGGCTGATAAAAACTCCAATCGACAAAGAAATTCGCCATGTGGTGCGTGATGGTGCCAAGGTCAGCATCATGCTGCTGTTTATTATTGCCAACGCCATGTTGTTTGCACACGTGCTCACCACTGAACGTATTCCCCATATTATTGCCGAGTATATTGTGGGGATGGGGCTACCCGCTTGGGGCTTCTTAATCATTGTTAACTTACTGTTGTTAGCGGCGGGTAACTTTATGGAGCCATCAGCAATCGTGTTAATTATGGCGCCAATTCTATTTCCGATTGCTACTCAACTTGGTATTGATCCTATCCACTTAGGCATCATTATGGTGGTCAACATGGAGATTGGTATGCTAACGCCGCCTGTTGGGCTTAACCTCTTTGTGACTGCGGGGATCACTGGCCGCAGCATTGGTTGGGTGATCCAATCCGTACTGCCATGGTTAGCACTGATGTTGGCCTTCCTGGCGCTGATCACCTACGTGCCACAAATCTCGCTATTCTTGCCAGAATTACTGGATAAGCTTAATGGATATTAATCTTCAGGAATAAAGATTATTCCTTGATTCTAGATAGTTTTTAAGCGAGCCTACTCAGGCTCGCTTTGTTTTATTCAGTGTGGATCAGGATCGCCTGCTATGTTGCCCATGACGCCTAAAGCCAAAAAACGTCTATTCATGACCATAGTGCTACTTGCGGGTTTGTTTGCCATCTTAAAATTAACGTACTGGGTGCATTTTTATCAGGGAAAAATAGACATCCAACAACAATCTGAGAAACAACTCAAAGAGCTAGTCAGCTTCTTAGATGGCGCCCTGTCACGCTATGAAAGCATCCCTCATGTACTCTCAACCAATCCCATGCTCGCCAATGTGCTCAACGATCAACAAAATGCCAAGAAGGTGCAAGAGCTCAACCTGTATTTAGAGGAAATTCAGCATGTGACAGAGGCGTCTGATATTTATCTTATCGATGCCCTCGGCATTGCAGTCGCAGCCAGCAACTGGCAACAGCCCTTTTCATTTATCGGCAAAGACTACTCCTTCAGACCCTATTACACCGATGCGATTTCGGGCAATTTAGGCCGCTACTATGCGGTGGGCACTAGCTCGGATAAACGCGGTTTTTACTTTTCTTATCCTATTTATCAGCAAGGCGAAAAAGGCATTCTGGGTGCCATTATTGTAAAAGTGGATATCGCCGATATTGAACAGCAAAGCACCAGTATTGCAATGGCTGGCCAATACCAATTTTTAATCAGCGATCCCGACGATATCGTGTTTATTTCAAGTGTGGATGAATGGCGCTTAACCTCACTCACACCACTGACTCAGGCCAAACAATATGCCTTAAATGCCTCAAAGCGTTACGCCGAACGCCCGATAGGTGAACTATTAATAAAACCGCAATATCAAGAAAATAGCCTCAGCAGCGGCCATATCTACCAAATCCGCCAAGGCAATAATCAAGCGCAATATATGGATAGCCACCATTTGATGACTAAAGCGGGTTGGCGAGTACATATTCTTGCACCATTAAAACCGCTACATGACTCTTTACCCGCACTGATGCTGCTATCGGCATCTATCTACTTGCTGCTTGCCTTAGGTTTACTCTTTAGCAGCGAGCGGCGCCGTAACTTGCAGCGTATGCAATTAGCACAAAGTTTGTTAGAGCAACGGGTCGAGGAGCGTACCCAAGATCTGCAGCAGGCAAATGATCGTCTAAAAGATACCCAAGATGAACTGATCCAAGCCGCTAAGCTGACCGTGATTGGTAGTTTATCCGCCAGTATCAATCATGAGCTTAATCAGCCCTTAGCGGCCCTTCGCAGCTACGCGCAAAATACTCAAACTTTCCTTGCCCGCAATATGCAAGATAAGGCACTGGATAACCTGAAAATTATTATTGAGCTGACCGACCGCTTAGCCGATATTGTTGGGCAATTTAAAAGCTTTACCCGTAAGAGCAAAGGTGCGGATAGTGCCACCGATCTTAAGGGCTGTATAAAACAAGCTCTGACCATAGTGCAGCCCGAAATCGACAAACAAGGGGTTGAACTCGATGTATTGCTACCTGAAGGCCAATATCAGGTTTGGGGCGACAAAGTGCGCCTGCAGCAAGTGTTTGTCAATATTATGAGCAATGCGGTAGTCGCTATGCAGCAATCTCCAAAACGTACACTGAGTATTAGGGTAAACTGCCAAGACAAGTTCTGTATCAGTATTCAAGATTCTGGCCCTGGAGTACGCGAAAGCCAAATGGAGAAAATTTTTGAGCCTTATTTTACCACTAGCGAGCGTACAGGACTTGGCCTAGGTTTATCCATTTCCCAGCGCATTATTGAGTCTATGCAGGGGCAGATTAATGTTGCCAATGCCGAGGACGGCGGCGCTATTTTCCACATTATTTTACCGATTTATTTAGCTGAGGAACGCCAGTCATCATGAGTCTTCCCAATTCAATTCAAGACTATAGCGTACTGATCATCGACGATGAGCCCCATATTGGCACAGTCCTGGTACAACTGTTTGAGCTTGAAGGCATCAAAGCCTTTGCCACCACCGATCCTAAAGGCATTGCTAAACTCCTTGATAGAGACTGGGCAGGTGTGGTGATTTCAGATGTGAATATGCCGCAACTCGATGGCATCAGCCTAATGCAGCAAATTCGCCAGCAAGATCCCGATTTACCCGTCGTACTACTCACTGGCTTTGGCGATATCGCTATGGCAGTCAATGCGTTAAAGCAAGGTGCCTACGATTTTCTCGAAAAACCCTTTAACAACGAGCATATGTTAGATGTGGTGAAACGTGCCTTGGATAAACGCAGCCTCACCCTCGAAAACCGCAAGTTAAAGAAAGAGTTAGAAAGCCATAACGTGCCAGGGCCGAGAATATTAGGCCACAGCGTCGGCATTTTGCGTATGCGCCATATTATCGACCAAGTTATCGACACCCCCGCAGATGTGCTTATCGAAGGTGAAACTGGCACGGGTAAAGAATTGGTCGCCCGCTATCTGCATGACCACAGTAGTCGCAATCAGGCCAACTTTGTCGCTATTAACTGCGGCGCAATTCCTGAAAATTTAATTGAGAGCGAACTCTTTGGTGCCGAAGCCGGCGCGTTTACCGGCGTCGATAAGCTACGGATAGGTAAGTTTGAGTACGCTAATGGCGGCACACTCTTTTTAGATGAAATCGAAAGTACACCGCTGTCGTTACAAGTCAAACTGCTGCGGGTGCTCGAAGATCGCAAGGTCGAACGCCTAGGCTCCAATAAAAGCATCCATTTGGAGATTCGGGTGATTGCCGCCACTAAAGTGGATTTAAAGTCCCTATGTGACACAGGGGAATTCCGCCAAGACTTGCTCTATCGCTTGAATCTGGTGACTGTGCCAATTCCACCACTCCGGGATCGCCGCGAAGATATCCCTTTATTGTTCTTACATTTTGCTCGTATGGCATCAGCGCGCTATCACAAGGCCTTGATTGCCCTCAATGCCGAGCAAAATGCCATCCTTACCTCCCACGATTGGCCGGGTAATGTGCGCGAACTTAGAAATCTGGCAGAGCGTTATGTGTTACTCGGTGGTGAAGCCGCCTTCGCTGGCAGCTTAGGTAATGCACCGAGTCTGCATACCAGTATGTCCTTACTGCAACGGGTTGAGTTTTTTGAGCGAGTCTTGATTGAAGAGGCCTTAAGTCATAACAAGGGCAGTATTAAGCAAACCATGGAACAACTCGAACTGCCCCGCAAAACCTTGTACGACAAGATGCGTAAGTACGATTTAGACCGCAAGCAATATATCAACGCCGACGAATAAGCTTGTCGGTGCCAATAAAAACCCCGCAAACCGGAACACGGCTGCGGGGTTTACTTTATCTAAGGAACTGCAAACTCATTACAATGCTTATGTTCCAAAAACACATATTGCAAAAGTGAGTCATTACTCATCCCGCACGCACATACCTTTTGATGATTTCACATAAGGCGCAAGAATAGGCATCATCCCTTTCATCACTTGTAATGGCAGCGCCGAGGTAAAACTAAAATCATCGGACTTACTGCCCGGCACAAAGGCAGTTAAGGTGCCGAAGTAGTTATCACCTAAGTAAAACACAAAAGTCGCAGTACGGTTCATCGCCGTGGTAGCGACTTTTCGGCCCTGCTGCATCTGGGTCACAATACGATTATCGCCCGTACCCGTTTTACCGCCAATGGCCAGCATCTCGCCGTTATCATCGGTAAAGATACCCTTAAGACGTCGTGCAGTACCGTTTTGAACGACATTTGCCAACGCCGCCTTTAACGCCTGGGCGACTTCATGACGCATCACTCGTTCGCCTTGGGTATTTTGGTTTTCGAGCCGTACTTCATAGGGCGTACCTTCAGCAAAGTGCAATTGATTAATCCGTACCGTCGGTAAACGATAACCATCGTTTTGAATAATCCCCATTAATTCCGCTAAAGCAGCAGGTCTGTCGCCCGAGCTACCGAGCGCCGAACCTAAAGAAGGCACCATAGATTCAAAGGGATAGCCTAAACGCGCCCAACGCTGATGAATATCAAGGAAAGCTTCGACCTCCAGCATTACTTGTACACGCACATCCCGCGCGTTTTTGTGCCGAGTTCTAAACAGCCAGCGATAGACTTCCTGACGCTCATCTTTACTGGCCTCTTTCACATCGTTGAGGTTAGCTTCAGGATGTTGATTCAAATAATCGAGTACCCAGAGTTCAAGCGGATGCACCCGCGCGATATAGCCTTGATCTGGGAGGTTATATTTTTCGGGGCCGTACTTGTTATATAGCTCTTTGATGCGCTTATCGGTGTAACTATTTTGTGGTAGCCGCTGCTGTAAAAAGGCCTTAAAGGCGGCGATAGACTCATTAGGCTGCAAATAACGATAAGCCGCAGTGAGTTGTTGTTCAGCTTGGGTTTGACCATCGAAAAACAGTTCTAAACGCTCATTGGGTGCCACTTTCTTATATTTACGGTAGAACTTAGTCACGAAGGTATTGCCTTCACGATCAGCAAATACCCGCAGATATTCCTCTCGGCGCGGATCCTTATCATTGCGCAGCAAACGCGCCATATTGCCTTCGTTTTGCATACTGCTGCTGTAGTTGACAATGTCACGCATTAAACGCACGAAGGGCAAGTTGATCGAGTCTTGCAGTGCTTGATACATGGTCGGAATCTTAAGATCTTCCGTTTTCTTAAAGTTATTAAATACATGCAAACCACCGCCAGTGAAGAACTGCTCATTAGGCGAGGCGGAATATTCCCGTTGCAGCGCAGCGTCGAGCATGCGATCAAGGCGCCTATCGGGATTGACAATCAAATAGTCAATCGCCCAGCGCGTGAGATGATCGCGAGGTTCAATCACAATCGACTCCAACTCAATGCCGTGCTTTTTCGAATACTTATCGTGAATTTCAGCAATGATCTCAAGGTAAGTCGCGAGCACCCTTAGCTTTGCCGTCGACCCAAGCTCCAACTTACTACCTTCGTTAATATCGAAAGGTTGGTCAGTACTGTCTGTTTGTACCCGTACACGATTGGCCGTGGCGGTTTTTTCATACAGCGTAAAACTGTAGAGTACGTTTTGCAGTTGGCTAGGTTCGAGTAAACGCTCACCTAAAAGTCCGACTTTTTCAGCCGTTGAAGTTTGCCCAAGGCTGCGTAAGTAGTTACTTACTTGCTGTTGTAACTCACTGTGTAGACTACTATTCACGGTTAAATCGAGTCGGTCCAAATCATATAAGCCGACATTCAACATACCCGCTGTACGAATACGGATAGTGTTAACGCCCTTGTCTGCGCCCGATTGGGTATTACGCTGAGGTTTAGCGACTTTAAACTGTAATTTTTGTCCTAGTGCGGCATCCCTGAGTTTACGGTCAATCAGATAATATTGGCCGAGTAAACGGATATGGCTATCAACTAGATTCTCTAAATCTTCATGTCCCTGTAATAGGTAATAGGAAGGACGACGCTGAGCAATCATCAGTGCTACCACCTGGCGAAACACTTGGCCACGTTTGGCTGTATTAGCTTTAATTTGAGGGGAAGACAACAGCTGGTTTGCTGTATCGAAGTCAGTACCAAACCAAGCCCATAGGCCGTCACCTATGCCATGCACTTCACCGTGGTTAGGGGCTGAGGATAAAGGCACTGTGTTTAAGTAATCTTGGATGATACGTTTACGGGCAGGTTCAGTGATTTCTCCCTGTTGGTACACTCGCACTGTTGCTGAGGCTATTTGCAGCAATTTATCCTTGATACTTAAAGTTAATCCCTGAGAAGAATGGCGGAACTTTTCAATTTGCGTCGCCAGTGTACTGCCACCCGCTGTTGAGACATTCATCCCCACCATTTCAGCGATTTGGCTCATCCCCGCCACAATAAAACGTGGCCAATCAATCACCGGATTTAGTTTTGGCTCTGTGGTCCACAACTCGCGGTTTTCAATAAACAGCAAAGTATTGACGATTTCATTAGGGATTTTATCGTCATCCTGATACACACGTTTTGGATAAGTGAACTCGTAGAGATCGGTATTGCGACAGTCAAGCAAAGTCAAACCCGATTGTGCTTTCTCATGGTAAGGCGGGAAAAAGCCTATCTGGGCGTATTCCTGCAACGCAGGAGAAAACTCAACCTGCTGTGTCACTTGGAAATTACGTTGCAATAAGCGATCAATATATTGTGGCAACTTACTGTAGCCATGACGCTCATCGAAGGGGCCATAACTTGGATAGATAATCGACTGAGTAGGCTCGTTTTTCAGCTCATAGGTCAGAGTTTTAGCGTATTGGTGAATATACTTAGACTGGTAATAAGAGGTTTTGACCTCCTGACCAATCAAAATCGCTAAACAAAAAACCAGAATAAATAATAGAAACCAAGCACGCCCTTTAGATCTAGGCTTACGCTCACGCTTTGCCTTAGGCTCGGGTTGTGGCGGACGAGGACGATAGTTTTCAAATTGCATTTCTTGCGTAGAATTAGGCAAAACGGCTCCAAAAAATCACTTAACACATCCTTTCTACGTGGGATTTTTCCCAACTTATGCTTAATACATCAACATGAAGTACAACGGCAAAACTCACACTTATGCTTATCTGAGTGTATCGCCGCGATACATTCTTATTACCTTGCTCGAACAAGATCTAACTGCTCTTGGATGATGGATTATATGTGTTATATCTCACCATATTTTAATGACTTGGCAGCAAGCCTCAAAGTGGTTAGCACAAAAATTCTTATATTTTGGTTAAGTGCTAACCGAGCTTAGGTTAATCCCAAATAAATTCACGAAAATGCTTACGGCAAACCGATTCGTAACTTTCATTACCGCCAATTGCGACCTGCTCACCTTCACGCATCACTTTGCCTTCACCATCGAGGCGCACCACCATATTGGCTTTACGGCCACAGTGACAAATGGTTTTCAGTTCAACTAATTTATCGGCCCAAGCCAATAAATAATGGCTACCACTAAAAAGCTCACCTTGAAAGTCAGTCCTCAATCCATAGCACAATACAGGGATATCTATATTATCAACAATATATGTAAGTTGTTTGACTTGTTCTTTAGTTAAAAACTGGCATTCGTCAACCAACACACAACTCAGATGATTCACTTGATGGGCAGCGGTAATCATTTCAATCAAGTTGTCATCACGGCTAAAAACCTGCGCCTCAGTCTCAATACCAATCCGCGAAGCTACTTTGCCCTTACCGTATCGATCATCGATAGAAGCCGTCATCACTAACGTATTCATACCGCGCTCACGGTAGTTATAGGAAGATTGTAATAAAGAGGTAGATTTACCCGCATTCATTGCTGAATAGTAAAAGTACAATTGCGCCAAAATGAATCCCTTTTTCAAACTGATTGATCATATCTCTGTCACCAGAGTTTATGCCGCTTAGTTTAGCATTGCGCTTGACCCTAGCACACTAGGCCTTTCTCAGCTTTTATACTGAAATCTCAATCTAAATATCTAGAATGGATATTTTAGTGATTTCATGGTCAATCAACTTTGAAAATCATTGTTCGTATTTCTGTTCAACGCTCAACATATGGAAACAGATAAAGCCATAAAAGCGCAATTGTTACAACAACCTTAATTTAACCTTAAATATTGTTTTAATTAAGAAAAATCGCATTGGCTTTGTTTCCTAAATCAGTTGAACTAAAACCATAGCTGGTGATCTGATCGACATAGCCCATCAACTCGCCCATCAATCGTGTCAAAACCTCGCTATAAAACAACTAACTGGAAGCAATACAATCAAGCCTTAATTAATCGTGGCTCACTTACCTTCTGGATTGATGAGGACGCTATCGCCCAGTGGAAAGCTAAG
>NZ_LGYY01000246.1:0-15860 GCF_001308045.1 Shewanella sp. Sh95 | reverse complement strand
TCGCAACGCCCTGAGAGTCTAGGCAAGATTGAATTAATTCAGGTTCTAACACATCTGCTAAGCAGGTGAATTCGGTTAGGCGGGTAATATGAGTACGGGCGAGTGCTTCTGAGAGTTGCATAAAAAATCCGATGACATGAGGTCATCGGATTTTGATCTTTTCAGCGAGATCGTCAAGCGATCTGTCTTAACT
The DNA here is from genome assembly GCF_001308045.1 of Shewanella sp. Sh95. Lineage (NCBI taxonomy): Bacteria > Pseudomonadati > Pseudomonadota > Gammaproteobacteria > Alteromonadales > Shewanellaceae > Shewanella > Shewanella sp. Sh95. The sequence goes on along the minus strand of NZ_LGYY01000246.1, from coordinate 15,667 downwards.
GATCGGCATTACGCCTAAGCGGGATTTTTTATGGCTATTAACCTTTTAACACGGCATCGAAGCAGGCTTTAAGAATGCCCAGCCCCGCTCCGAGCTGCTCGTCTGGCACTGTCAATGGCACCAAAATACGCAGCACGTTTCCGTAGGTGCCGCAGGAGAGGAGAATCAATCCTCGGTTTCTAGCCTCGGCTAAGATTTGAGCACAGTACTGAGGTGCAGGTTTGCCATCTTCCATTAATTCAATGGCGATCATCGCCCCTAGACCACGCACATCGGCAATTTGTGGATGTTCGACTTGCATGGTATTTAACGCCGACTTAATCCGCTCGCCAATCGCATTGGCACGCTCAAGCAGCTTTTCCTCTTCAAACACCTCAAGTACGGCAAGCGCCGCCGCACAGGCCAGCGGGTTACCGCCGTAGGTGCCGCCAAGGCCCCCGGGGCCAATGGCATCCATGACTTCAGCTTTACCCGTAATACCTGAGAGTGGGAAGCCACCAGCAATGGATTTCGCAAAGGTGGTGATATCAGCGCTCACGCCCATTTGCTCCATCGCGAAGAAGGTCCCCGTGCGACCCGCCCCCGTTTGCACTTCATCGGCGATCAACATAATACCTTCACGGTCGCAAAGCGCGCGTAAACGCTGCATAAAGGCTGGCGAAGCGGCATAAAACCCGCCTTCGCCCTGCACTGGTTCGAGAATAATTGCGGCAATATCACTCGGCTCGGCATCATTTTTAAAGATACGTTCGATAGAGGCCATCGCATCATCATCGGACACGCCGTGTAGCGCACAGGGAAACTCAGCGCGGAACACATTCGCCGACATTAACCCCATGCCTTTACTGTAAGGCGCGACCTTTCCCGTTAATGCCAGTGCCGCCATAGTGCGACCATGATAACCCGAGGTAAAGGCAATCACGCCCGCCCGCTTAGTATATGCTCGAGCAACTTTAACTGCATTTTCAACCGCTTCTGAGCCGCTGGTGAATAAGGCCGTCTTCTTGGCAAAATCCCCCGGCACTAACTGATTCAGTTTTTCACAGACTTGAATATAGCTTTCATAACCCAGCACCATAAAACAGGTGTGGGAGAAGTCCTCAAGCTGCGCCGCAACAGCCGCCTTAACCTTAGGATGTAAATGCCCAGTGTTGAGCACAGCAATACCACCCGCAAAGTCGATAAACTCTCGACCTTCAACATCCCACACACTCGCGTTTTCAGCGCGGGCAGTAAAAATTGGGTGAATTTGACCCACTCCACCAGCTACAGCGGCTTGGCGACGTGCCATTAATGAATCATTAGTTGTGCTCATTTTGTGTTCCTTACTTGCATTCCCAACTTGCTGAAGTCGCATTGCCTGTCAAGCGTCAGTCACTTAAACAGACATACAGATATATTTGATTTCTAAATATTCTTCGATACCGAACTTAGAGCCTTCTCGGCCGAGCCCTGAGGATTTCATTCCGCCAAACGGCGCGACTTCGGTGGAGATCAACCCAGTGTTGACGCCTACCATGCCGTATTCCAATGCCTCGGCCACTTTCCACACTAAGGAGATATCACGGCCATAAAAATAAGCCGCTAACCCAAACTCGGTATCATTGGCTTGCTTAATCACATCGTCCACATCGGTAAACTTAAACAGCGGCGCCAGTGGGCCAAAGGTTTCTTCACGGGCCACGCGCATACTGCTATCGACATGCGTCAGTACCGTGGGCTCGAAGAAGTTGCCGCCTAAGCTATGGGGCTTACCGCCCGCGACTACTGTCGCCCCTTTACTGAGCGCATCCTCAAGGTGGCTCTGGACTTTTTCTACCGCCGCGCGATTGATAAGCGGTCCCGTAGTGACGCCTTCAGTAATCCCCTCGCCCACCTTTAATTTGCCCACGGCAATGCTGAGCTTGCGAGCAAATTCATCATACACACCCGCTTGGACATAGATGCGGTTAGCGCAGACACAGGTTTGCCCCGCATTGCGATACTTAGCGATCATGGCGCCTTCGACCGCCGCATCGATATTGGCATCGTCGAATACGATAAATGGCGCATTACCGCCTAATTCTAAAGATAATTTCTTCAGAGTCGGCGCGCATTGCTCCATCAACTTAATACCCACTTGGGTCGAGCCAGTGAAAGACAACTTACGCACAGTTGGGTTGCTACACATCTCATTACCAATTCCGATAGCATCACCGGTGATCACACTGAATACCCCAGCGGGGATCCCGGCGCGCTCGGCAAGCACGGCTAAGGCTAATGCGGTAAAAGGTGTTTGCGGCGCAGGTTTCACCACCATAGTACAACCGGCAGCCAGTGCTGGCGCGGCTTTACGGGTGATCATCGCCGCAGGAAAGTTCCAAGGGGTAATGGCCGCAGTCACGCCCACGGGCTGCTTGATCACCATGATACGTTTATCGCCCTGATGCCCAGGAATCGTATCGCCATAGACGCGTTTCGCTTCTTCGGCGAACCATTCGATAAAGGAGGCGGCGTAGGTGACTTCCCCCTTAGCTTCGGCAAGGGGTTTGCCCTGCTCAGTGGTCATCATTAGCGCTAAGTCATCACTGTTTTCATTGAGCAATTCAAACCAGCGACGCAGCTTGGCACCACGCTCTTTTGCGGTAAGTGCTCTCCATGCTGGCAATGCCGCTTCGGCTGCCGCAATCGCCGCTTGAGTTTCGGCTTGCCCCATCACAGGGACACTGGCGATCACCGCGCCCGTCGCCGGATTGGCGATAGCGACAGTTTCTTTTGACTGCGCATCGCACCACTGACCATTGATATAACATTGCTGACGCAGCAGACTCGGGTCTTTTAACAACACTGGAAATTCCTCTCGCTGCGAGGTAATGCCTTACCTCGTATAAAAAATTCAAATAAATTAAATACCTAATTTGTCTCTTAGACTGTAATACCATGCCCCCAACGCACTAAAAGGCACACGTAAGGCGTGTCCGCCGGGGAAGGGATAATGGGGCAGCGCCGCAAAAGCATCGAAACGCTTGGCTTGACCATTGAGCATTTCGGCAATTAACTTGCCTGCCAAGTGGGTATAAGTAACGCCATGGCCGCTACAACCCTGTGAGTAATAGATATTTTTACCAATACGACCGACCTGTGGTAGACGCGATAAGGTCAATAAAAAGTTACCCGTCCAAGCATAATCAACCTTAACTCCTTTTAACTGTGGGAAGGTTTTGAGCATATTCGGGATAATCAGGGATTCAATATCCGCAGGATCGCGGGCACCATACACTACACCACCACCGTAGATCAGGCGCTTGTCGCCAGACAGCCTAAAATAATCAAGCAGATAGTTACAATCTTCGACGCAGTAGTCTTGGGGCAACAGACTTGCAGCCAGCTCTTCATCCAAGGGCTCTGTGGTGATCACTTGTGTACCGCAAGGCATAGACTTGGCTTGTAATTCTGGCATAAGTTTACCGAGGTAAGCGTTACCTGCCACCACCACAAACTTGGCTTTTACACTGCCCTTAGCGGTGTGTACGACAGGACTATCGCCTTCATCGACCCGCAGCACCGCTGAGTCTTCAAAAATCTTGCCGCCGAGGGATTCTACTGCACGGGCTTCACCCAAGGCTAAATTCAGCGGGTGAATATGGCCGCCGCTCTTGTCCAACATACCGCCGACATAGCGCTCAGTATTTACCACAGTTCGAATGCCGTTTGCATCGAGCATCTCAAGCTTGCCAACATGACCATGGCTTTCCCATAACTGCTTTTGATGGCGTAAATGTCCCATCTGCTTTTCGTTCATCGCCGCAAATACGCCGCCATCTTTGAGATCGCAGTCAATGTTGTACTTAGCGATACGTTCACGGATGATGCGTCCGCCCTCGAAGGCCATTTGACCAAAGAGCTTGGCTTGTTCTTTGCCAACGGTTTTTTCAATGGTATCAATGTCACGGCTATAGCTGTTGACGATTTGTCCGCCATTACGCCCCGAGGCTCCCCAACCAATTCGCGCCGCTTCGAGCACCACCACACTAAAACCCGATTCGAGTAAATGCAGTGCGGCAGACAGGCCTGTATACCCCGCACCAATCACACAAACATCGGCTTCAATCGATTCCTGTAAACGCGCGCGCTCAACCTTATCGTTGGCCGATGCCGCATAATATGATCCAGTGTGAGGTATGGCTGACATGATGTTCCCTTGATTTTTATGTTCATTATTTTAAACAACTATCACATCCTACACCTTCAAATCGGGAAACACTAGCCATAAAAGCACAATAATTTACACAATGTTTGATATTTCAAACAAGGTGTCCTTTATGTCTTAAACAGATTTGAAAATTGAGTGTAGAGGTACAGATAAGAAGACTTGGCGGGAAGAGAGAAGGATGGCCTTTGGTATTAAGGCCATCCTTTTTCACTCGAGATTTCGACTCAGTGCTTGCTCACTCTCTCTTGAATCTCAGCACTGGAATCCTCATTTGTGCATGTTAGTACACGTTAGTTAAGCGGCATCCGTTCACGTTTTTCGGCGCGTCTTGCCATATACCACGACAGGAAGGCAATTAACGACACACATAGAATGATAAGTGTTGCCAATGCGTTGATCTTAGGCGATACGCCCAAACGCACCGAGGAGAACACCACCATAGGTAAGGTCGTCGCACCGGGGCCTGAGGCAAAGCTTGCAATCACTAAGTCATCGAGTGACAGACTAAAGGATAACAACCACCCCGCCACTAATGCCGGCGAAATCATAGGCACAGTAATCAGGAAGAAGGTCTTAAGCGGTGTTGCACCAAGATCCATTGCCGCCTCTTCGATTGACATATCTAACTCACGCAATCTTGAAGACACCACCACAGCCACATAGGCCGCACAGAAGGTCGAATGGGCAATCCATACTGTCACCATGCCGCGCTCTTTCGGCCAACCTAAAAGATCTGCCAAATGCACAAATAGCAGCAGTAATGACAAACCCGTGATGACCTCGGGCATAACCAAGGGCGCTGTGATCATATTTGACAAGGTGAGCTTGGCCCATGAACGCTTAAACCGCGTCATCACAAAGGCAGCCATAGTGCCGATAATCACCGCCATAGTGGAGCTGTAAAACGCAATTCTTAGGCTGGTCCATACGGCATCGAGGATCTGCTGATCGGCAAATAGCTCGCCGTACCACTTAGGTGAAAAACCGCCCCACACTGTCACAAGCTTGGATTCGTTAAAAGAATAGATCACTAGAATCAGCATAGGCGCGTATAAAAAGAACAACCCAAACCACAGCATTACAGAAGAAAAACTCAGCTTTTTCATAGGTCTTTCTCCAAACTACGTGCTTGATAGCGATGGAATAAGGTAATAGGAATAATCAGTAGTGCCAGCATCACAATCGCCAGTGATGAGGCCATAGGCCAATCACGGTTATTGAAGAATTCCTGCCACAACACTTTACCTATCATTAACGAATCTGGACCGCCGAGCAGTTCAGGGATCACAAACTCGCCGACTGCCGGAATAAATACCAACATCGATCCAGCAATCACCCCACTTTTGGATAAAGGAAAAGTGATTTTCCAGAAAGTGTTAATCCGACTTGATCCTAAATCCGAAGCTGCCTCAATCAAGCTCATATCTAACTTCACTAAGGTCGCATACAGCGGCAAGATCATAAAGGGCAAATAGGCATAGATAATCCCGATATAGACGGCGATATTGGTGTTCAAGATTTGCAATGGCTCAGAAATGACTCCTAACCACATCAATGTGTTATTGATAATCCCCGTGTTACTTAAGATCCCCATCCAGGCATAAACGCGGATTAAGAACGAGGTCCAAGAAGGTAGCATCACCAATAACAACAGCACAGTTTGCAACCTTGCTGGCGCACGGGCAATGGCATAGGCCATAGGATAACCAATGATCAAACAACCAATGGTTGAAATGAGCGCCATTTTTAATGAGCTGAGATACGCGGTGTAATACAGCGAATCATCTAGCAACATCAAATAGTTACCCAAATGCAGGAAGATATTTAGTACATCATCTGCATATTGAAAAGTCGCCTCATAGGGCGGAATTGAAATCGCCGCCGTAGAGAAACTAATTTTAAGGACAATGGCAAAGGGCAAGGCGAAGAACAGCAATAGCCAAGTATAAGGTAGACTTATCGTCCAGAAGCGTCCTTTAAGCCATTTAAGTTTGGACTTTATCTTCATGATCTTAACACCACGCCACTGGTGTCCTCCCAACTGATAAACACTTCATCATCCCAGGTTGCATGGTCGGCGCGACGTTCACGGTTTGTCATACTGCATTGCACAATCTGACCATTTTCAAGGCGAATGTAGTACACCGAGATCCCACCTAAATAGGCAATATCATGCACTATGCCCTTAGCCCAGTTGTATTCACCTTCAGGTTGTTCACGGCTGATAATGGTTTTCTCAGGGCGCACAGCGAGCCATACGTGTTTTTCTTCAACACTGGTGGTTACCCCGTAACCCACATAGAAAGGCTGTACTAAATCATTGGGTTTAATGATGAGGTGGTCGACTTCATCCACTTCAATCTCACCGCCAAAGAGGTTCACTGAACCGATAAATTCGGCAATCATGCGACTATTTGGACTCTCGTAGATATCCATAGGAGAGCCAGTTTGAGCTATCCAACCATCACTCATAATCGAGATCCGGCCCGCCATGGTCATGGCCTCTTCCTGATCATGGGTCACCATCACACAGGTCACACCAACACGTTCGAGGATTTCAACCACTTCTAACTGCATCTGAGTACGCAGTTTCTTATCTAGTGCACCCATGGGCTCGTCAAGCAATAATAATTTCGGACGTTTTGCCAAAGATCGAGCAAGGGCGACCCGTTGGCGCTGACCACCAGAAAGCTGATGCGGTTTACGTTTCCCGTATTGCTCCATATGTACCAACTTGAGCATTTCCTGTACGCGTTGCTCAATTTCAGCTTTCGGTAACTTGTCTTGCTTCAAACCAAAGGCGATATTTTGTGCCACAGTCATATGGGGAAATAGCGCATAGGATTGAAACATCATATTGATCGGACGTTCATAAGGCGGTAGATCGGTAATATCTTCACCATCGAGAAAAATCCGCCCAGAAGTCGGTCTTTCGAACCCCGCGAGCATACGCAACAAGGTAGACTTACCCGAGCCTGAGCCTCCAAGTAAGGCAAAAATTTCGCCTTTATTGATCGTCAATGATACGTCGTCAACTGCACGCACATCATCAAACAGCTTACTGACCCGCTCAATCTTAAGCAGGACTTTTTCTTGCGTCTTTGTAGTGGGTTTATTGGTGACGCCCGAGGTGCTTGCCATAGTACTTCTCCACCCGAGTATTGATGTGATAACACATTCAACACTTGAGATTTACACAATGAATTAATGAATAGAGATTTAATCTTGCAGACTTAATGTCCAAAGGAGCTGCCATTGTCTTGTTTATCAAAAGGGGCAAGCTGTGCTTGCCCCATGTCGATTATTGGCCAGATTTCACTTTGGTCCAGACGCGAGTTAATACACGTTGGATTTTCAATGGACGAATTTCGCCAATATACAATTTATCCAACACTTCTTTTGGTGGATAAATCGCTGGGTCATTGCGAATCGCTTCATCGACTAAGGGCTGCGCAGGATCGTTAGGATTTGCGTAAGCCACATAGTTAGAGATAGGTGCAATCACCTCAGGGCGAAGTAAGTAGTTGATAAGCTTGTGAGCATTTTCCACGTTAGTGGCGTCTGCTGGGATGGCTAACATATCAAACCACAGGTTGGCGCCTTCTTTAGGAATAGAGTAACCAATCTTATTGCCATTACCCGCTTCATCGGCGCGGGCAGCAGCTTGGAACACATCACCAGAGAAACCATAAGCCACGCAAATATCACCATTGGCGAGATCAGAGATATAACGTGATGAATGGAAATACGTCACATAGGGACGAATCTTTTCGAGTAACTCACCGGCTTTTTCGTAATCTTCGGCCTTAGTACTGTTAGGATCGAGCCCAAGATAAATCATCGCCTGTGGCACCATATCATCGGCCGAATCTAACATGGCAAAGCCACATTTAGAGATTTTTTCAGCATATTTTGGGTTAAAGATCAGCTCCATAGAATTTAATGGTGCATCTTCACCCACAGCCGCTTTCACTTTATTGATGTTGTAACCAATACCATTCGTTCCCCACAGATAAGGGACTGCATATTGGTTACCTGGATCGGCCTTCTCTAACAGCTTCATCAGGTCAGCATTGAGGTTTTTAAAATTGGTGAGTTTAGAGCGGTCTAGTGGCTTGAATGCACCGGCCTTAATCTGTTTAGCGAGGAAATGGTTGGATGGGACAACGATGTCATAGCCGCTGCGACCAGATAATAACTTAGCTTCGACAACTTCGTTGCTATCAAACACATCGTAAATCACCCGAATCCCAGTTTCCTTTTTGAAGTTTTCTAAGGTGTCTTCTGCAATATAATCAGACCAATTATATACACGCACAACTTCTTCAGCTTGAGCAGCTACGCTGGCAAGTGATCCTGCGGTTACTAGCGCCAAAGTCGTCATCTTATTAAATAGCTTCATGCTTTCTCCTTTCTCGGGTAGCAGAATTGCCTTTAACAATTCTGAAATTGTGTCACCGACCATCTGCTCGGTTATTGTTGTTATTCTCGACCAATGCTACACCTTAAAAACCGCATCGGCAGTCTCTACAGCACCATAATGCCTTCATCTCTAGGTCGCTGCAATGAATGGGATTATCAGATTTCATGCCAAATTTATCTATATCTATATTTGCATTAACAAGCATAAAAATAGACTAGTTATCGTAACACCCTACATCTTGCAATATTAAGGCAAATGCCTCAAGCCCCTAGGGAAACCGCTGCAACCATCTTACAAAGTTATTAACTAACAGCCAGTTAAAACCAAACTTACAGGTTCAACTTTATGTATTTACTCTTAGGACCCAAGCACCGCATACAGAAACACTAAATGAATGAGCACTCAAAAGAGCAGATAAATCTTCCCTTTATCCAAAGTAAGCACTTAAGGTTAAAAGCACTCTGCACCAAAGTTAAGCAAGCAACCCAAAATGGTGCAGAGAATTTTTAATCACTGTTTGAATGTTCTCATTGTCAGGCGTTAGAATCCGTTAACAACATGACGATATTGAACAAAAACAGTGCAACCTATGTAAAACATTTTATACACTGAGTAATAAAAATTCTCGCTCCCACGAACTCACCACTCTGCGGAAATTTTCAAGCTCGGCCTGTTTGACGGCCACAAAGCCCGTGGTAAAGGACTCACCTAAATATTCCTTACAGGCATCACTTTCTTCCATCGCGGCTAACGCCTCTTCCAAGGTTAATGGTAAGCAGTGTGGGTTATTGCTCCGGCTTTCATTGGATTTACCTTGAACGGGTGTGGAGGGTTTGAGTCCCTCGACCATACCGATATAACCACAGAGTAAACTCGCTGCAATGGCTAAGTAGCAGTTAGCATCCGCACCAGGTATACGGTTTTCAATACGACGATTTTGAGGTGAAGATTCCGGAATACGTAAACCACAGGTCCTATTTTCAACCCCCCATTCCAAGTTAACGGGCGCAGAGGTTCCCGGTAAGAATCGACGGAACGAGTTAGCATTTGGGGCCATCAAAGGTAGGAGTTCAGGGATAAATTTCTGTAGCCCTGCGATATAACTCAAAAACAACGCACTTTGCGTACCATCTTCGTTGGTAAATATATTTTTACCGGTTTCTTTGTTAATCACACTTTGATGAATATGCATAGCACTACCCGGCTCATCGGTTACGGGTTTTGCCATAAAGGTAGCGCAAACATTATGCTTTAGTGCCGCTTCACGTAGAGTGCGCTTAAACACAAACACCTGATCCGCTAGTGATAACGGGTTGCCGTGACTGAAGTTAATCTCCATCTGTGCTGGGCCATCTTCATGGATAAGCGTATCAATATCTAAACCCTGAATTTCGCACCAGTCATACATGTCTTCAAACAGAGGATCGTATTCGTTGGCGGCATCAATTGAAAAAGACTGACGCCCCGCTTCCGGTCTGCCTGAGCGACCAATAGGCGGCTTGAGGGGTAAATCGTGATCATCGCTGCGGCTGGTCAGGTAAAACTCCATCTCAGGTGCAATAACAGGCTCCCAGCCTTTTTCATCATAAAGAGACAGCACTTTTTTCAAGACGTTACGAGGTGATAATTCGATAGGATTGCCCATTCTGTCGTAACAATCGTGGATCACCTGTGCCGTAGCTTCAATTGTCCAAGGCAGCATAAATACTGCATTTTCATCGGGAACGCAGACAAAATCGATATCGGCATCATCGAGCAAACTGTAATAGATATCATCGTCGACAAAGTCACCGGTGACGGTTTGCAGCAACACGCTTTCGGGTAAGCGCATACCTTTTTCATCGAGAAATTTATCTACTGGGGCAATTTTGCCACGGGCGATACCAGTCATATCGCTGATAACACATTCGACTTCTGTGATTTTTCGTTCTTTTAAAAAAGCGATTAGCTTATTCATTTTATTTCACTCGAGTTGTAGCCCTACGACAACACGCATCGCCAAAGGCATTGAATATTGAGAGGTAAAATGGGTTTTCACTTACTTTCCATTCAGGATGCCATTGCACACCGAGGGCAAATTCAGTGGCATCGATCACGGAGAAAGCCTCCACAAGACCATCAGGAGCACAAGCTTCTGGCCGCAACCCCATCCCAAGGCGCTCCACGCCTTGAGTATGCACAGAGTTAACCTCTGCAGAGTTACGGCCCCAAGCCTCGTAAATGACCCCCCCAGGCTCCACAGTAATACTGTGGGATGGCCCATATTGCACCTCTAACGAGGCCTCTTTATCTTCTCTATGTTCAATAAAACCGCCCACTTCGTGTAACTTCTGGTGCAGACTGCCACCAAAAGCCACGTTCATTTCTTGAAAACCACGGCAAATCCCAAGCACGGGGACTCCCGCAGCAATGGCAGCTCGAATAAGTGGTAGTGTCGTAGCGTCACGCTTAGGATCGTGGTGAGTACCCGCTTCACTCGGTACCCCCGCATAAAGGTGTGGCTCAACGTTAGAGGGCGAACCCGTAAACAGAATACCGTCAAGTCTTGCCAGAATGGCTTCGATAGGTTGGTCCGCGCCTAAGGATGGGATCACAAGTGGCCACCCCTTAGCACCATTTACCACACCTAATAGGTATTTTTCGCCAACAATATTAAAAGGGTGTGAACCCAATCGTTGGTTACACGCAATAACACCAATAAGGGGTAACAGGGTAGACATAACTCACCTTCCAAGCATTTATTCACGAGTACAATGAACAAGTTAATTTTTAATGTTCATTTTTTCACACAGTACACCGAAATTTAACCTCAGGCAAGAGGTTAAACACTTGTTAATGACAGTTTGATTTAAATGCGTAATTTTTAGTTTTAATACAGAAACTTAAACTAACAATCTTTGTTTTTTGATGATAAAACAACCATCAACAGTATTGTTAGGATAAAAATCAGCCAAAGATAAAGACTGAAAACCTAAGTTCATTTGAAAAATATTATTTACACTTTGAATGATATATTACAATCCAAAGCCAGACTAATATGGTGAGTAACTAGTGGGTTCTCAAAGAGAACGCTACCCTAGGCAATCTAGGACAGCGTTACGCAATTAGAAATTAGCAGGGGTTGTAGCACTGATCAGCCGACAAGGCTCATCGAAAGGATTGCGAAATCGATGTGGTAGCTCACTATTAAAGTAATAGCTATCACCCGCTTCTAAGATATATACCTCGTCGCCAACGGTAAGCTCGAACTTGCCTTCGATCACCATGGCCGCCTCTTCACCTTCGTGTTTTAGCATTTCCTCGCCCGTATCTGAACCCGGTGGATAGGTTTCACTCATCACCGACATGGCACGATTGGGAAAGTCGCGGCCAATCAATTTAAATTCTAACGGCCCAGTACCTATATCGAGGAGTTCATCGGAGCGATAAACCACTTTTTGCTCGCTCTCAATCGAGGCTTCAATTGAGAAAAAGTCTACTAAAGACATAGGGATACCCGACAATACTTTTTTCAAAGAACTGACGGATGGGCTAACACTGTTTTTTTCGATCATTGAAATTGTACTGTTAGTCACACCAGCACGCTTAGCCAGCTCACGCTGGGATAAGCCTTTCATTTTTCGAACAGTTCTGAGACTGGCTCCAATATCCAAATTTCACATCTCCCCAAAGGATCGGTCGCCCCGATAGATGAAGAACAGGTTGTTCAGGATAAACACCATCCTAAACACATTTTAGCCCCAAAGCGTGAGTTTACACGCTTCCGTTGTATTCTAGCTAAAAAGTGTGTTAAATAAAATGCACACTTTTTAGCAGTATCACAAAAGTGTGATGAGTATACTGGGACAAGCCCAATTTACAATAAAAACAATTTTTTGGAGCTCAAATGACCACCAAACCTCCCGTTCATAGTGAACAATATCCCCAGTCTTATTATGTTGATACTGCAAAAGAAATTTACGCTCATCCCCAACTTGAGGGCAAGGTAAGCACCGACGTTTGCATTATCGGCGGTGGTTTCAGTGGGATTAACACAGCTATCGAACTTCGGCAAAAGGGCCTAAACGTGGTGCTACTCGAGGCCAAGCGCATAGGCTGGGGCGCCTCTGGGCGTAATGGTGGTGAGCTGATCCGTGGGATTGGCCATGATCCTGCGCAATTTATCAATGAGATAGGCCAGGAAGGCGTGAGCGCCATTGAGCAAATGGGGTTTGAAGCGGTAGAGATTGTGCGAAATCGCATCCAGACCCATCACATCGATTGCGATTTACAAATGGGCTATTGCGATCTGGCAGTTAAACCTCGGCATATGCTCGAACTAGAACAAGAGTTCGACCATCTTAAACGCCTTGGATATCAGCATGAAATCAAACTATTAACTCAGTCTCAGCTCGGAGAAGTTATCGGCTCAGACTTTTACCAAGGCGCTCTAGTCGACATGGGCAGCGGCCATTTGCATCCGCTGAATTTGGCCTTGGGCGAGGCTCGTGTTGCCCGAGAATTGGGCGCTCAATTATTTGAATACAGCGCCGCAGAAAAGATTATTCCTGGCGATAAACCACGAGTATTAACGGCAAAAGGCGAAGTGACTTGCCAATATGTGGTGCTCGCGGGCAACGCTTATATTGGCCATAAACTGAATAGCTACATCGGCGGAAAAGTCCTGCCCGCGGGGAGTTACTTGCTTGCAACCGAGCCGCTGACAGAAGCGCAATGCCAAAGCATTATCCCGCAAAATATGGCCTTTGCAGACATGCGAATCGCCTTAGATTACTTCCACTTATCTGCGGATAGACGCTTACTCTTTGGCGGACTTTGTACTTATTCAGGCAAAGACCCCAAGGATATTGAAGCAGCGCTCAGGCCGAACCTTGAGAAAGTATTCCCACAGTTAAAAGGCGTACGCATCGATTACGAATGGGGCGGCATGATAGGCATTGGCACCAACCGTATGCCCCAAATCGGTCGTCTCCCCGATGCGAGTAATATTTTTTACGCCCAAGCCTACGCAGGCCACGGCGTCAATGCCACCCATATGGCCGCCAAACTGCTCGCCGAAGCCATATGTCAGCAAGCGGGATATTTTGATGTGTTTGCCAAAATCAAACATATGACCTTCCCCGGCGGCCCCACATTCCGCTCGCCCATGCTGGCTGCGGGTATGCTGTACCACAGGTTTAAAGACTTATTCTAAGGTTTGCCCTGTCGTTGGATATGCGAGCAAGCTATCCAACGACACTAAATGGCGCCGACAGCGTTAAGGTGTTTGCGGCGCCTTGACCACAGAATAAAAGGCACCGAGCCAAGATAATGGACTATTAGCGCCACCAGCACGCCAAAGCATATCCCACTGGTGGTTAACGGGATGCCCGGCTTAAAGTTAACTATGGTTTGCTGTAAATATTCAAAACGAGCTGGATTAAACATATAGGCGGTTTTCTCGAAGAGATTCCCCTGCGCAAAGGTCTGCATTCCCTGCTGCAGCGCTTGATACAGGGCTAGCGTCTGGCGCTTTTGCTCGGCATCCGCCCTGACGCTAGGCTCCTCGTTTTGCAAATGGCGGGCAATCATGGTTTCGACATCGCCGTAGTGATATTCCTTCGCCGTGGCCTCATAGCCCTCAACTTGCCATTGAGTCGACGTATAGAGCCCCGCTAAAAATTGCTGATAATGATCGGCTAATTGGGGAAGTTGCAGCGCCATCACTAAGATAAAGCCAAAGATCAATTTATCGAACAATCTGGTTATCATGACAAACTCCTTGATAAGTCAAAGGACATATCACAGTCAATTGATTGCGGCAAGGTTAGCATTCCGAAGGACAGCACTCCACCTAATATCGTTTAACGCTCGATGGGTAAATCGTTGCGACTGCCCCAATCAGCCCAAGAACCATCGTAAAGTACAGCATCAGTATGCCCCGAAGCGACCGAGGCTAAGATTAAAATACAGGCGGTAATACCCGAGCCACAGCTAAAAATCCTTAACGGTTTATCGCTAACAAGCCCTTGAAACAGCTTAACCAATTCGGCCACATCTTTGATTTTGAAGCCATTGAGCACGTCACCAAAGGGGAGATTGACCGAATGGGGAATATGCCCACTGCGCACTCCAGGTCGCGGCTCGCTCACTTGGCCTAAAAAGCGCGCCGATCCCCGTGCATCAATAATCGCACTATCGCTATCATCAAGCTTGGCTAACACAGCCTCAGCATCCATCACCTTCGCAGGCTGATATTCCAGTACAGCAGTCAGTTCCTCACTATCGCTTGCGCCATAATCTATCCCTTCTTCCTGATAGCGAGATGAGGTGACTCTGTATTCAGCCATCCATTGAGGTAAGCCACCATCGAGCACATACACACGGTGAAATCCCATTACTTTGAAAATCCACCAAGCGCGCGGAGATGAATAAATACCTTGATTATCATAGATAACAACCACGCTGTTCGGGCTAATACCAAGCTTGGCAATTCCTTCTACAAACTGTTCAAATTTGGGTAAGGCATGGGTTTGAGAAGACGTTTTATCGCAAAAATCCTCTTCCACATCAAAGCGCCTCGAGCGAGGAATACATACAGGCTCTGAATAGACAATCGGCTCTTTGCCCAAAACCACGGCCATACTGGCGTCGAGTAACACTAAATCAGGCGAGGTAAGATGCGCTTCGAGCCATTGAGTACTGACGAGAGGATATTCCATTGGTTGTCCTTATTGTTGTTTTATTGATTCAAATTCAACACCCCATCGCGATTATCTTGCATTAATGGCGTATTGAAGTTTCGGGGTATTTTGACAGCAATTTAACCTGAAAACGCCCCCTAAATACTTTCAAAATGATTTAGGCTTTGTGGTGATTCACCTCCACTAAACCAGCTATTTTCTACAGGTGCAACAAGCATTTTTCGATAACCTTGATACTTAACGCTGAAGGATCCCCTCATAAATCAGCCATAGCATAGCCATATTTGAGCAACTGATTGGCGAATAATACCCAGGCCGCCAGCAATTCTTTCTCCGTGATTTGATAATCAGGCCGCCTGAGTACCTCCA
>NZ_LGYY01000124.1:0-15898 GCF_001308045.1 Shewanella sp. Sh95 | reverse complement strand
GCTAGTTTAAGGGCTTCTGCTTTAAATTCAGCAGTGTGAGTCTTGCGGGTCTTTTGGGTTGTCATATTCACCTCGTTAAGTCATTTTACTCACTTAGCGTGGTGTCCAAAAGTATTGGATCAGATCAAATTGATCATTATTGTCTTAGGCAATGGGCTTAAAACCTTACTGATGATTTATCTTATCCTTACGCTGGTGCGTTTATTGGTGACCAATCGTTTATCGGAATTGGAGCGGTTTGCTAACCAGATAAATCTGAATGCATTACCTAAGTTAACCGTACCCGATAGTGTGGTGAGAAATCCTGATGAAATTGGTCATGTTGCTCAATCGCTTCAGGCTATGTATCAAAGAATTCGCAACGATCTCGCGGTTAATAAACGCCAAAAGCGTGCATTGCAGCAACAGCAAAGTCAGTTAGCACGTTTAGTTGATGAGCGGACTCAAGCGCTCAATTGGCAGTCCCAAGCTAGCCAACTGTTAGCTGAAATATCATTGCAATTTTTAACAGTGGAGACCCTTAACTTAGACAACAATCTCACTGAGGTTTGCCGTAAAATCGGGCGATTATTTGATGTCGAAAGGGTAAGCCTAATAGAGTTTAGCCAACGACAGGTAAATTACCGTTGCGTTTGGTCTAGTGAATCTAATGTATCTGAAATTATTAGTATTTCTGCGGATGTTGTTACTTTGTTGGCACAAAAATTTGAGCAGGAATCGACATTAGTTATCGAGAATGTCGACTCATTGAAGCAAACATCGCCTGAAGAATACGGGTTACTTCGAGGTATTGGTATTTGCTCTATTGCCGCATTTGCCATGAAAAATGCCGATGAAATTGTCGGGTTATTATCGCTCTCAATGGTTTCTCGACCACTAAATTGGACTAAACAAAAAAAAGTGATGTTGACTCAGTTTTCCGCAGCGCTGAACGAGTTATTGCTGCGTGAAGAAAAAGAGCGACAGATGCTTAACTTACAGCAAGCACTGGTAACGGTGAATACGCAACTCAGAGTTATGGCTGAAACCGATGAATTAACTGGGCTGAGCAATCGACGCCCCTTTACACAAACACTCGACACATTACTCCATGGCAACACAGCAGTCGGTGTGTTGATGTTGGATATTGATTATTTTAAGAGTTACAACGACAACTACGGGCATATTGAAGGCGATGCTGTACTTAGGCGAGTGGCTCAGGATTTAAAAGGCTGTGAAATTTTACCACCCAATGCGCTGCTGGCGCGCATTGGTGGCGAAGAGTTTGCAGTTGTTTTACCGAAAATCACACCAATCCAATTGGAAGCCATTGCTACCCAACTGTGCAATCAAGTCGCTGCATTGAATATTCCGCACTTGGGTGCACCTACCGGTAAGATTACTCTTAGTATTGGTGGAGTGTATTTACCGCCGGATGCATTAAATGAACTCACCATTTCGAATGTATTACGCCGTGCCGATATCTGCCTTTATCGCGCTAAAGAGCGTGGTCGCAATACAGTGGTGATGGAGTCGCCTCAAACAGCGCTAGCTCATTCTTGAGCTTGTATTAGTCAAGCCTTGGTTCCGTCTGTGACCACAGATTTATTTCTATTTGGGGCCTGTTATAATTGCCGCCTTTTATTGTTTATCTGAAGGTTTTGGTGTGTCAAAACGGAGCAAAAATACGGTAAATTCGGTATCGATTTTTAATATTGATGATTTGTCCACTTGGCAAAAATACCGCAAAGGCCTGTGTGATACCTGCCATGCTACCTGCTGTACGCTCCCCGTCGAGGTTACTGTTAGTGACCTAGTTCGTATGAGCTTAGTGGATGAGTTTGAAGCCGAGGGCGATCTCAAAGCCATCGCCAAACGTCTACAAAAAGCGCGCATTATCGATAACTTCAATCATAAAACGGCGATATTTACCCTCGCCAGGATGGCCAATGATGACTGTTTATATTTAGACAGCAAAACCCGTCGTTGCACTATTTACCATCAACGCCCCGAGACTTGCCGCAATCATCCACAAATTGGTCCTAAGGCGAATCACTGCCCTTATCGCCCCCGTGAGTAAGTTGTTGAAGGTGGTGTTGGTAGAGATCTTCAAGTTGGTGGTTAGCCTGCATCTCTTGTACTTTTCTATTAAACTCTTTAGCAATCATACCTTTATATTTTGAGCGTTTCGATATCAACATACGGAACGGCTCTTTGCCCGAATTGGGTGATACCTGAGATGTGAGCGTCTTAGGGAGTTCTCCCACCTGGGCTAATGCGAGTGTTCCCGCTAAAATTTCCTTGCGTGCTAAAAAGAATTTGCATCTGCGTTTAAGCAACATTTCTGGCAAATGCTGTAGGGTACGAATTTCGCTAATAGGGGTTTCTTTACGCCAACCAAAGTTTTGATAGTTGAATCCATTAATACCGCAAACAGTCCCTAAATCTGCTAACTGATTAATATCATCGATGCGAAATGGAGTCTCGAATTCAGCTTTTAAATAAAAATAACTGGGAGTGAGGTAATAATAGGCAATAGATGGGATATAATCTGTCGCCCTTTGTCGATTGAGCGATGCGCTCATCGCGGCATCTATGCTGCCATTCTGGACGTCTTTTAAGCAACGAATCCAGGGCAACGCCAGCACTTCGTACGCAATTCCAATAGGTTTAAAGGTGCGTTCTAGCAGGTCAATATCATAGCCGCTAAGCGTGGAAGTCTTAATGCCATTCTGCCGAATAAAGTAATTAAATGGTGGATATTCAGTCTCTTCGACACAAAAGCGTAACTTAAATGAGGAAAGCTCTTCAGCGCCGTGGGCGATAGGCGAGAGCAGAATCACGCATACAAAGACAATTAGCGGATATAATAAACGCATCATACTTTTTAGGCGAAGAGACGATTTTTTAAGTGTAGCAAAGGCTTTCTTGGCAGCACTGGGTTCTTTTATCGTCTGTTCCTCGACCCATTCTTTAGGTACAAATTTCAACTGACTCGCGAAAATCACTGCGCGGGTTGGTGTAGTAAGTCTAGTGTGAAACAAAAGGTGTTACATGAATTTCTTTGATAACGTGATGATAATATTGGGCTTAATCGCCGCAAGTTGTTTCTTTTCTATGTCAGAAATCTCCTTGGCTGCATCACGCAAAATCCGTTTACGTCAGCTAGCCGAAGAGGGGGACAGCCGTGCCGAAAAAGTGCTGCAACTCCAAGCTCAGCCCGGTAGTTTTTTTACTGTGGTGCAAATTGGCTTAAACGCCGTCGCCATCATGGGCGGTATTGTCGGTGAGTCGGCGTTTCGTCCGTATTTTTACCAGTTTTTAAGTGCGTGGATGAGCGACCCTTGGTTAGGCCAAGTGAGCTTCTTACTGTCTTTCGTCGTGGTGACCAGCGCCTTTATTCTGGTTGCGGATCTCATGCCCAAACGTATCGCGATGGCGATGCCAGAGCCTGTTGCCTTAGTGGTGGTTGGCCCTATGAGTTTCTGTATCGCGATCCTTCGTCCATTGGTGTGGTTTTTCAATGGCATGGCAAGCGCCATCTTCAAGTTACTGCAAATCCCAACCGTGCGTAACGATGAAATTACCCCAGACGATATTTATGCTGTCATGAACGCGGGGGCAGAAGCTGGGGTGCTCGACAAGGGCGAGCAGCAAATGATGGAAAATGTGTTTGAAATGCAGACCGTTTCAGTCACTTCTGCCATGACAGCTCGAGAGAGCTTAGTGTATTTTCTGTTGCAAGACAGCGAGGAGGATATCAAGCGTAAGATTGCCGAAGATCCCCATACTAAGTTTTTGGTCTGCGACGGCCAATTGGATATGGTCAAAGGTTTTGTGGATGCGAAGGAACTGCTGATCCGTGTGATCAACGGTGAAAAAATTACCTTAAAAGACAACAGTCTTGTGCACACCTCGCTGATTATCCCTGACACCTTAAGTTTGTCCGAGGCGATGGAATACTTCAAAAATAGCCGCGCCGATTTCGCGGTGGTGATGAACGAATATGCCCTCGTTGTCGGGATTGTCACCACTAACGATCTGCAACGCGCTGTGATGGGCGCTTGGTCGTTGCATGAGAGCGAAGAGCAAATTATTGCCCGTGATGGCAACTCTTGGTTAGTAGATGGGGTGACGCCGATTACCGACGTGATGCGTGCCTTCGATATTGAAGAGTTCCCCCATAGCCAAAACTACGAAACCATTGCCGGCTTTATGATGTACATGCTGCGCAAGATCCCCAAGCGCACCGACTTTGTTAACTATGCCGGTTATAAGTTTGAAGTGGTTGATATCGACGCCTACAAGGTCGACCAGCTGTTGGTGACGCGTATTGAAGCCAACGATAAATTACAGTCGCCAGATACCTAATCTTATCAACACCATAAAAAACGGGACTCAGTCCCGTTTTTTTATATCGCCACTAAATTTAAATCGCCTCTAAAAAGGCATTCACTATCGGGTCGTCCAAGCGTTTGACCTTACAGCAGCAGCCCAGCTCAAAGGGGGCAATTTTGACAGGCGAAGGTAACAACTGAATACGATCCCGCACTGGACTGTTATTGATTACCACCTCAGGGCTAATGCTCACACCGCAACCAAGTGCCACCATAGATGCTATGGCTTCCTGTCCCGACACTTGGGCATAAATATTCGGACTAATCCCCATCTGTTTGAACCAATTATCGGCTCGTCGTCGCCCTGGTCCATGGTCAGGAATGATAAAAGGCACTCGTGACCAGTCTATCTGAGCTTGGTTAATCTGTTGCTGCACCGCACAGCGCATAGTGGGAGCGATTAATGAAAGCGGCACATCATCAATCTTGGCAAAATGCAGTGTGGCAGGAAAAGGATCCGGCAGCGCGGCAATAGCAATATCGGCACGATTTTGTTGTACCTCGGCCAGTGCATTAGCCGCATCTCCCGTGGTAAGCGCAATTTCGACAAAGGGATGCTCTTGGCGAAAACGCTCCAATAATTGCGGCAAATGGCTATAGGCTGCGGTGACTGAGCAATAGAGATTTAAGGTGCCGCGCAGTACGTCCTGCTTAAGATCAATACTATGCCGCAGGTCGCGCCAATGGTGCAGCGTCTGCTCTGCGAACAATTTAAACTCACGTCCCGCATGGGTTAAGGTCACGCTGCGGTTATCCCGCTCAAACAGCTTTGCGTTCACTTCATCTTCGAGCCGCTGCAATGCGCGGCTTAAGGTCGAGGGACTGACATGCATCTGCTCCGCCGTCTTGGCGAAGTGCAAACTGTCACATAAGTGTAGGTACAATTTGAGGGTGCGTATGTCCATAACCTCGTCCTATTGGCCGCTTATCTGGGGTATTGAAACTGAAAATGATATTGCAAAAAACGCAATATGAGGTTTCGAATATATCATTTTAAGCAACGATAGCCATAGGTTATAGTGATTTCAATCACAACCAATCGTTAACAATAGGTTGATATTGGTTGAGTCCCCAATTCCCGACTGAAAGGTGGTATCTCAGATGGCTAACTATTTTAACTCTCTGAATTTGCGTCAACAATTAGCACAACTTGGCCAGTGCCGTTTTATGGACCGCTCCGAGTTTAGTGATGGCTGCAATTACATCAAAGATTGGAATATTGTAATTTTAGGCTGTGGTGCTCAGGGCCTTAACCAAGGTCTGAATATGCGTGACTCTGGGCTGAATATCGCTTACGCCCTGCGCCCTGAAGCTATTGCCCAAAAACGAGCCTCATGGCAAAAAGCTACAGACAACGGCTTTAAAGTCGGCACCTTTGAAGAGCTAATCCCGACCGCCGATTTAGTGCTGAACCTAACACCCGATAAGCAGCATTCCAATGTAGTGAGCGCAGTGATGCCGCTGATGAAGCAAGGCGCGACTCTATCTTACTCCCATGGTTTCAATATCGTTGAAGAAGGCATGCAGATCCGCCCCGATATTACAGTGATCATGGTTGCGCCTAAGTGCCCAGGCACCGAAGTGCGTGAAGAATACAAACGCGGTTTTGGTGTGCCGACCTTGATTGCAGTGCACCCCGAAAACGACCCAAACGGTGATGGTTTAGACATTGCGAAAGCCTATGCGAGCGCCACAGGCGGCGACCGTGCTGGCGTGTTGCAATCTTCCTTTATCGCTGAAGTAAAATCGGATCTGATGGGTGAGCAAACGATCCTCTGCGGTATGTTGCAGACGGGTGCCATCCTAGGTTATGAAAAAATGGTGGCCGATGGTGTTGAGCCTGGCTATGCCGCTAAGTTAATCCAACAAGGTTGGGAAACCGTGACCGAGGCGCTTAAGCACGGCGGTATCACCAACATGATGGACAGACTGTCTAACCCTGCCAAGATTAAAGCGTTTGAAATTGCAGAAGATTTAAAAGAAATCCTGCAACCATTATTTGAAAAGCACATGGATGACATCATCAGCGGTGAGTTCTCTCGCACTATGATGCAAGACTGGGCTAACGATGATGCGAACCTGCTGCGTTGGCGCGCAGAAACCGCCGAAACGGGCTTCGAAAATGCGCCTGTTTCGAGCGAGCATATCGACGAGCAAACCTATTTCGACAAAGGTATTTTTCTGGTTGCAATGATCAAAGCCGGTGTCGAATTAGCCTTCGATACTATGGTGTCGGCGGGTATTGTTGAAGAGTCCGCCTATTACGAATCACTGCACGAAACGCCGTTGATCGCTAACACCATCGCCCGTAAACGTCTGTACGAGATGAACGTGGTGATCTCGGATACCGCAGAATACGGTTGTTATCTGTTCAACCATGCTGCCGTGCCTATGCTGCGTGACTATGTCAATGCCATGTCGCCAGAGTATTTAGGTGCGGGTCTGAAGGACAGTTCTAACAACGTCGATAATCTGCAGTTAATCGCCATCAATGATGCGATTCGCCACACCTCAGTTGAGTATATCGGTGCGGAACTTCGTGGTTATATGACTGATATGAAAAGTATTGTTGGAGCTTAATTGATAAAGGCCGAGCCCCTAAGGATGTGGGGCTCGGCGACGCAAATTTATTCCTGCTTCGTAGGTTGTCGAGCGGGCAAAACTGACATGGGTTAGTTGGCGATAAGGTTCACTAACGCGCGTTTGTTAACGTTTCACTTTGTTGTTTTGCATTGTCTCGGCAGGGAAGCTGAATTTTTTTGACGTAAGAAAATTTTTATTGTGTTTGGCTGTCGCTTTATGGTAAAGCTAATAACTCGCGGCGGGGCAAGGTCCCAAGGCAAGCATCGCTCAGGCTTAAAAGTGAGTAGCGATAAGAATTTCAGCGATACACATACAGAACACCGATTAGGAACCCATATTGATGTTTAACCAAGCTGCCAAGCTCATTCTCGTGATTATTACCGTAGTGATTATTAAATCACAGCGGGGGCGGCGCATGGCAAACTGGTAGACCTAAAAGGTTAAAAGTTTCGAAAGAACCCCCCGCTCCGAAAGGACCGGGGGGTTCTTCGTTTTCAGGCCCTAGGTTTTGGAAATGAGGTTTCGAAATAGCACAAATTACGAGTCGATTTTCGGCATTTCAGGATTAAGGTAGCGAGAGAAAGTATGGAACCAGGGCAGATGATTAGAGGCGCAGACGCAGTCATAAAAGTGTTGGCAGCACATGGTGTTACCACAGTATTTGGTTACCCTGGTGGTGCCATTATGCCAATCTACGATGCCCTCTATGGAAGCCCTGTCGAACATCTCTTAAGCCGCCACGAACAAGGCGCAGCCTTTGCCGCCGTAGGTTACGCCAGAGCCAGTGGTAAAACTGGCGTGTGCTTTGCCACCTCTGGTCCAGGTGCGACCAACCTAATCACTTCGCTTGCCGATGCGCTATTGGATTCTGTGCCTGTGGTGGCGATTACGGGTCAGGTCTCAACTGCTGTGATTGGCACAGATGCGTTTCAAGAGATTGATGTGTTGGGGATGTCGCTAAGCTGTACCAAGCACAGTTTTATGGTGACGGATGTCAACGATCTTATCCCAACCTTGTACCAAGCTTTTGAAATCGCAGCATCGGGTCGCCCCGGCCCAGTGCTAGTGGATATTCCCAAGGATATCCAAATCGCTCACCTTGAATACCGTACACCGTTATTGGCCGTGACCAATGAACCCCAAGCTGATATGAGCGATATCGACGCTGCCCGTGCGCTGTTGGCGCAAGCAAAGCAACCTATGCTGTACGTGGGCGGCGGTGTGGGTATGGCGGGCGCGGTCGATCAGTTGCGGGATTTTATAAAAGCCACGGGTATGCCATCGGTCGCCACGTTAAAGGGCTTGGGCAGCATCGCCCATGGTACGCCCGGTTATTTAGGCATGTTAGGTATGCACGGCGGAAAGGCGGCCAACCTCGCGGTGCAGGATTGTGATTTATTAGTGGTTGCCGGTGCGCGCTTTGATGACCGAGTAACAGGCCGTTTAGCGACTTTTGCCAACAAGGCCAAAGTCATTCATTTAGATATCGACGCCGCCGAGCTGGGTAAATTACGCCAGCCGGATGTGGCTATCGCCGGGGATTTACGCCAGATTTTCCCCGCCCTTGCTATGTCGCTGGATATCACTCCTTGGCTGACTGAAGTGGAACATCTTGCCCGTAAACATCAATGGGATTATCAACATCCCGGCAGCTTAATCTATGCCCCTGCTATGCTGCGCCGTTTAGCCAATAAACTGCCCGAAGACAGCGTAGTGTGCTGCGATGTGGGCCAGCATCAAATGTGGGTTGCCCAGCATATGTGGTTCCGTCGCCCTGAAGATCATTTATCTAGCGCAGGTTTAGGCACTATGGGCTTTGGTTTACCCGCTGCTATCGGTGCCCAAGTCGCCCGCCCCGATGCAACTGTGGTCACTGTGTCTGGCGATGGCTCTTTTATGATGAACGTGCAGGAACTGACCACCATCAAGCGCCGCAAATTACCGGTGAAGATCCTACTGATCGACAACCAAAAACTGGGGATGGTGAAGCAGTGGCAGCAGCTATTTTTTGAAGAACGCTACAGCGAAACCGATTTATCTGACAATCCTGATTTTGTGTTATTGGCCTCAGCATTTGATATTCCTGGCCGCACGATTTTCTCTTCCGACGAGGTGGAAGAGGCCTTAACCGAGATGTTAGCGGCTAAGGGCCCGTATTTGTTACACGTTGCAATTGACGATGCTTTTAACGTTTGGCCACTGGTGCCCCCCGGC
The DNA here is from genome assembly GCF_001308045.1 of Shewanella sp. Sh95. NCBI lineage: Bacteria > Pseudomonadati > Pseudomonadota > Gammaproteobacteria > Alteromonadales > Shewanellaceae > Shewanella > Shewanella sp. Sh95. The sequence continues at coordinate 6,725 of NZ_LGYY01000124.1, read as the reverse complement.
GCATCAAACAGCGATATGATGGACGAAATGGAGAAACAAACATGATCCACTCACTAGAATTAACGGTTCAACAACGCCCCGAAGTGCTTGAGCGTGTTTTGCGCGTGACTCGCCATCGTGGTTTTACTGTCACCCAAATGCAGATGCGGATGAACGACGATGCGAGTCTGTCACTGGATATGGAAGTAGATAGCGAGCGCGCCATTGAGCTGCTCAGCAATCAATTGAATAAATTGATTGATGTCACTCAATGCAAGGTCTTGTTACCGCTAAACTTGCAGCAACAAAAAGTACACGCATAAGCATCCAGTGGCTGCGGGCATTAGCTCTGTAGCAAGGCCCTAAGGGCACGATTTTCGATTTGAGATAAGGGATAGAGTCAATGCCAAAGTTACGTTCAGCAACCAGTACCGAAGGCCGCAATATGGCGGGTGCCCGTGCGCTATGGCGCGCCACAGGGGTGAAAGACAATGATTTTGGTAAGCCGATTATTGCGATTGCCAACTCCTTTACTCAGTTTGTTCCCGGCCATGTGCATTTAAAAGATATGGGTTCTCTGGTGGCGGGCGCCATCGAAGAAGCGGGCGGTATTGCGAAAGAATTCAATACCATCGCCGTCGATGATGGTATCGCCATGGGGCACGGTGGCATGCTCTACAGTCTGCCTTCGCGGGAGCTTATCGCCGATAGTGTGGAATATATGGTCAACGCCCACTGCGCCGATGCCTTGGTCTGCATCTCTAACTGCGACAAAATCACCCCCGGTATGTTGATGGCGGCGCTGCGCCTCAATATTCCCGTGGTATTTGTTTCGGGCGGGCCGATGGAAGCAGGTAAAACCAAACTGTCTGACAAGCTTATCAAGCTCGATTTAGTCGATGCCATGGTGGCGGCGGCCGACTCGAGTGTGAGCGATGAAGATAGCGCCAAAATTGAACGCAGTGCTTGCCCTACATGTGGTTCCTGTTCGGGCATGTTTACCGCTAACTCGATGAACTGTTTAACCGAAGCTTTAGGTCTGTCGCTACCGGGCAACGGCTCCATGCTCGCGACCCACGCCGACCGCCGCGAACTGTTTTTAGAAGCAGGCCGCCGCGTAATGGCGCTGACCAAACGTTACTACGAACAAGATGATGTCTCGGCACTGCCGCGCAACATTGCCAGCTTTAAAGCTTTTGAGAATGCGATGGCGCTGGATATTGCCATGGGCGGTTCGTCTAATACTGTGTTGCACTTATTGGCTGCGGCGCAGGAGGCGGATGTGGCATTCACTATGGACGATATCGACCGTATGTCGCGCCAAGTGCCGCATCTGTGCAAGGTGGCGCCGTCGACCGCTAAATACCATATGGAAGATGTGCACCGCGCCGGTGGTGTGATGGGCATCTTAGGCGAGTTAGACCGTGCCGGACTGCTGCATACCGATGTGCCACACGTTGCCGCCGATGCGGGGGGCAATCTCAAGTCGGTACTCGCCAAGTACGATGTGATGCAAACCCAAGATGACAACGTAAAACAATTCTTTATGGCGGGGCCTGCGGGCATTCCCACCACTAAAGCCTTTAGCCAAGACTGCCGCTGGCCATCGCTGGACGATGATAGGCGTGAAGGTTGTATCCGTAGCCGCGAATTTGCCTTCAGCCAAGAGGGTGGTCTGGCCGTGTTATCGGGTAATCTGGCCGATAATGGCTGTATCGTTAAAACGGCGGGTGTGGATGAGTCTAACCTGACCTTTATCGGCAGCGCTCGGGTGTACGAAAGCCAAGACGATGCAGTCGCTGGCATTTTAGGTGGCGAAGTGGTGGCGGGTGATGTAGTGGTGATTCGTTACGAAGGACCAAAAGGCGGCCCTGGCATGCAAGAAATGTTGTACCCCACCAGTTACTTAAAATCCCGCGGCTTAGGCAAGGCCTGCGCGTTGATCACCGACGGCCGCTTCTCTGGTGGAACCTCTGGTTTATCTATCGGCCATGTGTCGCCTGAGGCTGCTGCGGGCGGCACGATTGCCTTGATTGAAAACGGCGATCGCATCGAAATCGATATTCCTAAGCGCAGTATCAAGCTTGCGGTGAGTGATGCCGAGTTAGCGGCGCGCCGTGAAACCATGCTTGCTCGTGGTCCAATGGCGTGGAAACCGCTTTCGCGTCAGCGTTATGTGTCTATGGCGCTTAAAGCCTACGCCATGCTTGCCACCAGTGCCGATAAGGGCGCGGTGCGCGATCGCAGTAAGTTGGAGGACTGATATGTTATCTCTCGCATCGTCGCAAACGGAGCAGGCTGAGACGCAGGCCTCTCAAGTTCAGCCCGATAAGGCGCAATCGGTCACTTCTGCCTTAGAAAAGAGTCAGCTTGCGCAAAGCTACCTGCAAAAAATCCTGCTGTCGTCGGTTTATGATGTTGCGAAAGTGACACCACTCTCGAGTCTCAATAAACTCTCGGCGCGTTTAGGCTGCCAAGTGTTTTTAAAGCGCGAAGATATGCAACCAGTGCATTCCTTCAAGCTGCGCGGCGCCTATAACCGCATCGCCCAGTTGAGCCAAGCCGAATGCCAACGCGGCGTGGTGTGCGCCTCGGCGGGTAACCACGCCCAAGGCGTGGCCATGTCGGCGGCCAGTCGTGGTGTGGATGCAGTGATTGTGATGCCCGAAACTACGCCGGATATTAAAGTCGATGCTGTGCGCCGTTTAGGTGGCAACGTGGTATTGCACGGCCAAGCCTTCGATCAAGCCAATGGCTTTGCGATGGCGCTGGCCAAAGAAGAGGGCCGAGTCTATATCGCGCCCTTTGATGATGAAGCCGTTATCGCAGGCCAAGGCACTATCGCCCAAGAAATGCTGCAACAGCAGCGCGACCTTGAAGTGGTATTTGTGCCCGTGGGCGGCGGCGGTTTAATTGCTGGGATTGCTGCCTATTACAAGGCGGTGATGCCACAGGTCAAAATTGTTGGCGTTGAGCCTGAAGATGCGGCCTGCTTAAAGGCGGCGATGGAAGCGGGCGAGCCGGTGACGCTGGCGCAAGTCGGTTTATTTGCCGATGGTGTGGCGGTTAAACGTATCGGCACCGAGCCATTTCGCTTAGCTAAGTGGTTTGTGGATGAAGTGGTGACGGTCACGTCCGACGAAATCTGCGCAGCAGTGAAAGATATTTTTGAGGATACCCGCGCCATTGCCGAACCTGCGGGTGCCTTATCCCTTGCTGGGCTTAAAAAATATGTCAGCACCAATGCCTCAGGCGAGAGTGGTAAGGGTGAAAAAGTCGCGGCGATTTTAAGTGGCGCGAATGTGAACTTCCACAGCCTGCGGTATGTGTCGGAGCGCTGCGAGCTGGGTGAGCAAAAAGAAGCGGTGCTGGCGGTTAAAGTGCCCGAGCGTCCCGGTAGCTTCCTGCGTTTTTGTGAGCTGCTCGAAAAGCGGGTGATGACCGAATTTAACTACCGTTTTAGCAGCCGCGATATGGCGGTGGTGTTTGCGGGTATTCGCCTAACCAAAGGTCAGGGTGAGCTAGAACAAATTATCAATACCTTAGAAGACCATGGCTTTGAAGTGCAGGACTTATCCGGTGACGAAACCGCGAAATTGCATGTGCGTTATATGGTCGGTGGTCATCCGCCAGAGCCATTAGAGGAGCGCCTATTTAGCTTCGAGTTTCCCGAGCATCCCGGTGCGCTGCTGAAGTTTTTAACCACCTTGCAGAGCAAGTGGAATATCAGTTTATTCCATTACCGTAATCACGGCGCAGCCTTTGGCCGAGTGCTGGCGGGGTTTGAAGTGCCCGAGGGTGATGCCTTGCCGTTTCAGCAGTTTTTAACTGAGCTGGGATTTGTCTATCAAGAAGAGACCCAAAGTCCTGCTTATCAGCTGTTTTTGAATGCCGGAAAAGGAAAAAACAACCTGCCTTTGTAATCACTTAGCGTTAGGTTACAACTTAGGCTAAAGGAGGGGCGCACAGGTGCCCCTTTTTGTGGTAATTTGGTTTAACAAATCAAGAGTGAATGCTCTAATAATAGTTAGACCTCGACCCTACGCATTAAGGAGACATGATGTTACCTGCACCGCATTTTTCTGCCTTTAATCCCCCTCGCCGCATTTTGATGGGCCCAGGTCCATCGGATGTTTATCCTGAAGTGTTAGCCGCACAGGCAAGACCGACCGTCGGCCACCTCGACCCATTGTTTGTCGCTATGATGGATGAGCTTAAAAGCCTGATCCAATATGCGTTTCAAACCAAAAATGAAATGACCATGGCGGTGTCGGCACCCGGCAGTGCGGGCATGGAAACCTGCTTTGTGAACCTAGTCGAACCCGGCGAAAAGGTGATTGTGTGCCGCAACGGTGTGTTTGGTGAGCGTATGCGCCAAAACGTCGAGCGCGTTGGTGCGATTGCGGTGCTGGTGGATAATGAATGGGGCACGCCAGTCGACCCTGCAGCCGTTGAAGCGGCGCTTAAGGCCAACCCCGATGCTAAGTTCCTCGCTTTTGTGCACGCCGAAACCTCAACAGGCGCATTGAGTGATGCTAAAACCCTGTGCGCGCTGGCAAAACAATACGGCTGTTTATCGATTGTTGATGCGGTGACTTCCCTTGGCGGCGTCGAGTTAAAAGTCGATGAATGGGGCATCGATGCCATTTATTCTGGCAGCCAAAAGTGCCTTTCCTGTGTACCGGGTTTATCGCCCGTGTCCTTCTCACCCGCTGCGGTCGAAAAACTGAAGAATCGCAAAACCCCAGTGCAAAGCTGGTTCCTCGATCAAAGTCTGGTGATGGCCTATTGGACCAGCGCTGGCGGTAAGCGTAGCTATCACCATACCGCGCCTGTTAATGCGCTTTATGCCCTGCACGAATCGCTGCGTTTATTGGCCGAAGAAGGTTTAGAGCAGGCATGGCAACGCCACAAAGACATGCATTTAGTGCTGCGCGCAGGGCTTGAAAAACTCGGCCTGAAATTTGTGGTTGCCGAAGATTCGCGCTTGCCACAACTCAATGCCATTTATATCCCCGAAGGTGTTGACGATGCCGCTGTCCGTGCGCGTCTCCTTAAGGATTACAACCTTGAAATAGGTGCTGGTCTTGGTGCACTTGCAGGTAAAGCTTGGCGCATCGGTTTAATGGGCTTTGGTGCCCGTCGTGAGAATGTCGCGCTCTGTTTGCGCGCCCTAGAAGAGGTGCTGAACTAATATGTCTGTTTCGCGTATAAGGATGTTACGCAGAGTGAGTTTGCGCTTAGTTAGCTCACGTTTATTGATTGGCGGTTTGATTCTGATCTTAAGTGGTTGTGCCTCCAGCAATATGAGCAATGCCAGTTGTGATTTTGTGCGAGGTACAGCAGGTAATCAGAGTCAACGCGAGGCCAGCGGTGATGATAGCAATGCCCGGCAGATGGATGTGGGCATCGGGATTTTAACTGCAATCTTCGGCAGTATTAGTCGAGCACTTTCTTCCGATGATAAATCGGATGGAAAGTGTTTGTAACTTAGTTAGTTTTAGCTGTCTTTGATAGTTTAGAAATCCCCGTAATGCGGGGATTTTTTATAGAGACAGTACCGTTCTTTAGTGCGGGGGTATATTGATTAAGCACTGCCATTTCAGTGACACGCCGTGAATATGTCCCTATAGGCTCGACGGCGGCATCCATGCCGCCAACGGTCACTTCCATGACGGTGCTTAATCCGGTTAAGCCCGTGGTATATCAGGTAGCCTTTTGTGAAGGCGTCAATAAATCTTAGAGCTCACGTTGCGGGAATGTTTTGGTTACATTGAATATGATATATGTTTAATATTTAATAATCATCTTTTCAAATACATAAATAGATTTTTTTCTTACGGGAATATATGAAAAAAATATACAAATATATGCCTTATCGGCGAGAGTTTTTTTCAAACTTTTGTCTACGAGCGAGTCAGCGAGGTGTTCTAAATGATCCATTTGAACTAAGCCCTGCTCAAGATTTAATTGATAAGGTACTTCGTGATGGATTGGGGAAAGACTTTTTTGAACAAGCGGAACAGTTTTCATCAGATGCTAATTTTAACGAGGTTGGTGTAATTTCATTTACTGAAAATTACAATAACCTACTAATGTGGTCACATTATGCTAATGAGCATAAAGGCATTGTTATTGAATTTGATTATGAAAAGTTGGGATATTATTTTAACTATAAGCTATCAATGTCAGACACTATTGAACGAGTTCTATATAATCGAGAACGTTATTCACCACTGGAGAAAGGTGTTTGTGTAAAGGATTTATTGCTGACAAAAAGTGATGACTGGATTTATGAAAAGGAGCACCGAATTTTACCTAAATTGCGAGATGCGGACTCTGTTCGGGTAGATAGGGTCTTGTTTGAGCAGCTTCATGATTTTTATGATAATCTATATATTCAATTATTCAGAGTTATTTCAGAAAATGACAAATTTATAACATTTCAGGTTAATCTAGATGAGTATGAACGCTTTGACAACCAAGAGCGTGACGGAAACTCAACTGATGATAATGAAGAGATGAAGTTTAGTCCCAGTGAAACAATTCTTAATGAAATATATGGCTCCTTAGCGGTAATGCCTTCCTCTGTCTTTTTATTTCAATTGCCTGTTGATTGTATCCGTCATTCCGCACCTAATTTTCGATTTAAAAAACTTGACGGCGATCGGTCATTCTGATCTATTACTCTCTTTTGCAGGTAATTCATCATGGCCGCTCCCGCTATCTCTATCCGTAACCTCGAC